>CANJSR010000148.1 GCA_947476855.1 Acetobacteraceae bacterium | reverse complement strand
GTCGGAATTCCTCGAAGCAGCGCATCAGGTCGGCGGGGGAGTAGCGGCTTTGGCCGCTCATTTCCCGCAGCGCGGAGGAGGAGATGGCGCAGGCGACGTCCGCGCCGGAGACGACGATATCGAAATGGATGCGGCGTCCGTCCCAGCGTGGGGGCGAGGCTTCAGGTGGGGAGACGACCGGAGTGGCGGTCATGATGCGCGTTCCTTTCTGGGCGTTCGGCGGCTCGGATGCGGGCCGTCGCCGATCGGGGCGATCAGGTTGCCCCGGGTATCGGGATGTCCGGTGACGTGGCGTTCCCAAGGGGAGGGGGCCCAGGGGACGGGTTTCCTGGGGACGGGCTTCTAGGGTGCGGGCTTCCGGGGCGCGGGTTCCCTGGAATGTAGATTTCCGCGCCGCCGATGCGCAGGCTGGAGAACTGGCCGCGGGCCGAGGGCCGGCCATCGGCGCCGGTCGGGGCATTTTCCGCCCGCTCCGCCGCCTGCGCGGCCGCCAGTGAGTCGAAGACCCGCCCGCCGACGGCGCGGACCAGACTCCGGTCCCGCATGGTGATGGCGCGGAGTTCGACCGCGTCCTCGAACCTTGGATTGGCCGCCACGGCATAGGCGCTGTGGCGTGTCAGCGTGTACTGGTCCTCCACGGCGGCGGCCGCGGTTGAGGGGCTCGGCGTGGGCGCGGTTTGTGGCGTGGGCGGGATCCAGCTTTCGTAGTCACCGTCCGCCTGGCCGCGCTGGCCGGTGGCGCGGTCGTGCCCGGCGGGCAGATAGGCGGTGGGGGAGCCGGTGCGGTTGCCCTCCACCGGGCGTTGCCAGGCATGATGGGGCATGCCGGTCAGCGGCGCGTCGGTCGTGTAGTGCAGCCAGGCGTGCCATTCAGGCGGCACCAGGGTCGGGTCGGGCGCGCCGGCGTACAGCACCCAGCGCCGCCGCCTCCGCCGCGGGTCGCGGTCGCGCCGTTCCGTGAAATAGCGGTTGCCGCCGGGATCGCTGCCGACCTGTGTGCCGAACAGCCGTGTATACAGCCTTGTGGCGAGTGTCATGCAGCCCATCTGTTGGCACGTTCGGCCATGTCTGTGCCTTTCTGATGCCTCCGGGGTCGGGAATGGCCGCCGGATCACGCCGTCACGCCGGGGCGCGCGGGTCTTGCGAAAGGCACGCGAGGTGTCGGCCGGAAAGCCGATCGGAAGTATTGGTGTGCGTGTTTGCCCAATATCCGAGTCTTCGACGGGCGATCATTCATCGCGTCCGCCGGGATGATTTCAGTCTATATTGGAGCGACTTTGAAAAATACAATCCCGTCGGGATTGTTCGCCGAACCCCGGTCCGGGGAAGGACGGCACGGACCTTGGCATTCCGCCAGGGTCCGTGCCGCTGCCTGTGCTCAGTCGGCCGAGCTCAGTCGAGCGTCAGTTCTTCGCCGACCAGGCGTTCGCACAGCTTGGCCATCTCGGTGTGATCGGCGGCGGGGCCGAACACGGCCTCGGACGACACGATCATCTCCCGCACCAAAGCCGACAGCGGGGCGGCGGTGCTGGTTTCGCGCGCGACCTGCAGGGCGATCGACAGGTCCTTGGCCAGCAGGCCCATGGTGAACCCGGCATCGAACTTCCGCGACAGCACGTACTGGCGGAACTTCTTCTGCGTCGAGTTGTTCATCCCCGTTGCCGCGTTCAGCACATCGGTCATCACCCCGGGGTCGAGCCCGAAGCGCTGGCCGATCAGCAGCGCCTCGATCCCGATCAGGAAGCCGCCGGTGGACACCAGGTTGTTCAGCGCCTTCATCGCCTGGCCCGAGCCCACGGCGCCGGTGCGCAGCACCGTCCCCATGGCCGAGAGCACGGGCATCGCGGTGTCGATCGCGGTGCTTTCGCCGCCCACCATGATGGCCAACTGCCCGGTCTTGGCACGCGGCACGCCGCCCGACACCGGCCCGTCGATCATGATGCCGCCCAGTGCGGCGACCTGTTCGGCGAGGCGTTGGGTGACCGAGGGGACGCCCGAGCTCATTTCAATGACGATCGTCCCGGGCTTGAGGCCCGACAAGAGGTTGTCATCGCCGGCGCCCAGCACATGCTCGACGATGCCGCTGGTGGGCAGCATCGTGACGATCACGTCGGATGTCGCGGCAAGCTGGCGCAGCGTGTCGGGGGCGGTGCCGCCGACCTGCTGGACGAAGTTGTTCGCGACCTCCCGGCGGGAGTCGTTGACGTTGACGGTGAAGCCGGCGCGGACAAGACAGGCCGCCATCGGCCAGCCCATGTTGCCCACGCCGACGAAGCCGACGGTCGGCTTATCGGACATCGTCCTCAGCCCTTCTTCTTCTGGGCTTCGTCGTATTCGGCCAGCACCTCGGTGGCGATCTTGAAGGACTCCAGCGCCGCGGGGATGCCGCAATAGGCGCCGACCTGCATCAGGATTTCCTTGATCTCATCACGGGATACGCCGTTGGTCAGGGCGGCCTTCAGGTGCAGACGGAGTTCGGCGCCGCGGTTCAGCGCGGACAGCATGGTCAGGTTGATCATGCTGCGGGTCTTGCGGTCCAGCCCCGGGCGCGCCCAGCACAGGCCCCAGGCGATCTCGGTCGTCATCTGCTGGAAGACGGCGTTGAAGTCGTTGGCGCGCGCGAGCGAGGCATCGACGTAGTCGCCGCCCAGCACCTCACGCCGGACCGCGAGGCCCTGCTTGAACAGTTCGCTTTGATATTCCGGACGATTCGGCACATCGACCATGGCGGGTCTCCTGCTTGGGTTGTGGGCGGACCCTAGGATTTGCCGTCCGGCCCGGCAAGCCGAGGGTCGTTGCCAGCCATGTCCGCCGGGTCTCGCGGCATTCGTGACGGGCCGTGTCAATGACATCATTCCGTTACATATGGATGGCACCCTCCGCCCATGACCCACGACACCATCCCTGTGAAAGACCTTGGCACGTCTGGAGCCTCCGATTGGACACCGGCTTTCGGCGGGAGGCCAACCGGGGCGGGCGCACGCCGTGTCGAACCGCCCGCGATCGACGACCGCCTGAGTGTCCGCCTGCACAGCCTGCGCCAGTCGTTCCGCCGCCGCCTGTCGGACCAGGTCGAGGCGGTGTTCCAGGAGGCCTGCCTGTCCGGCGACCTCCTGACGGCCGAGGACCTGCTGGCGACTCTGGAGCGGATGCAGGCGCGGGCCGACGCGGCGGAGGCAGGCGGCCGGCGGCGGCCCTCGATCCCACTGGCGGCGCTGCGGGTGCTGCTGGAGCATCACCGCGCGGACGCTCAGGCCCGCCCGCCGGTCTGAGGCCCGTCCCTCGGCAGCTTCCGCGCAGTCTGTGCCAAAATATGGATATCGTTGCATTAGATCCGAAAACGATTTCCCGCCCGCGCGGGGCGCGCTCTGGCGTGGCGTAACGGATGGATGACGGCGGATCACGATGGCGTGCCAGGAAAAATACGGAAAATCAATGATCGGAGAGCGCGCGCCGGACAACCCAACCGGCCGAAGGGCGGTGATTTTCGGAACCGGCGGAGAACTGAAAGGAATCTGTAACCACTTTCCGGTTAGTTACATCCCAGGCCGTGGGACTGGAGTTGTCGATAAAGACGATTCGGACCCGCGAGCCGCTCCGAACCGCCGACCAACCGCAAGGATGCCATCGCGTGCCCATCAGTCCCCGCGCCGCTCAGGAATCGCGCCGAAAGGCCCTGGTGGTGGAACACCGCCTGGTCACCCTTCTGGTGCTGCTGGGCATGAGCGCCGGGATCCTGACCATCGCCACCAGCCTCGCGGCGCGCTTCTCGGCCATCGGTGGAAACCTGCTGCCGTGACGACGCTGTCCTGACCGCAAAGACGGGAGACCGACACCATGAGGGGACCAAGCTGGCTGGTGGGGAAGTCAACCCGCTTCGCCGAACCCGAGTCACACCCTGACCCCGTGCGCCTGAAGGCGCGGATCGACAGCGTCGGCCGTTCCTTCCGCCGCCGCCTGACGGACCGGATCGAGGATCTGTTCGAGGAAGCCTGCCTCTCGGGCGATCTCGACACGGCCGAGGCGCTGCTGCGCGCGCATGCCACCGCCACGGCTCGAGGCTTGGCGGAACGCGGGCGGGACCGGCGTGACTCGGCCCAGACCCTGGCCCGCCTGCACGACACCCTGCGCCTGCGCCGGACCACCCCGGTCGCTGCCTGATGCGGCGGCGGTAGGCGGGGCGGGCCGGGCTTGGTATGCCGTGGCGGCTGAGAGTCGGCGCCCGTCCGGTGCCGATCGAACGGGAGAGAAACGACGATGGCCGCCACGCCTGGTATCACCTACGAAATCCTGGCCCTGCGCTACGGCACCTTCGATGGGCGCATGCAGTTCCAGAACTTCATGATCCCGGATGATCACGCCGCACCCGATCCGCTGGACTTCTACATCTTCGCGATCCGCGGCAACGGCCGCACCATCGTCATGGACACCGGCTTCAACCTCGAATCGGCCAAGCGCCGCGGGCGGGCGGTCATGCGGACCCCGGCGCAGGCGCTGTTGGATGCCGGTATCGACCCGACCGAGGTCAAGGACGTGATCCTGACCCACATGCACTGGGATCACGCCGGCGGGATGGAATACTTCCCGAAGGCGATGTTCCACATCCAGGCCGCCGAGATGTCGTACTGCACCGGCCCCTGCATGTGCGAACCCTTCCTGCGCCGCCCCTTCGACGTGCAGGACGTGCAAAGCGCGATTGCCGCGCTCTACGCCGACCGGATGAAGGTGCATGAGGGCACGGTCGAGGTCGCGCCGGGCATCACGCTGCATCTGATCGGCGGGCACTCGGGCGGCATCCAGGCGATCCGCGTGCCGACCGCGCGGGGCTGGGTGATGCTGGCGGGCGACGCGTCCCATCTGTGGCGCAATATCCGCCGCCGCAACCCCTTCCCGGTGGTGGTGAACGTGGAGCGGATGCTGAAGGGCTTCGACATCATCAACGGCCTGGCGGATGGGGAGGATCACGTGATCCCCGGCCATGACCCCCTGATCCTGAAGCGTTTCCCGCCGCTGAACGGCAACCCGGAGATCGTCCGGCTGGACCTGCCGCCGATCGCCTGACCGCTTCGGCGGCCGCCCGTCAGGGACTGTCCACCTGGTACGGCCGGAACGGGCCGCGCCAGGCACCGGGCAGCCAGGGTGCCGCATGGGCGACCAGCAGGCGGGCCGCGGCGCGAAGCCGGGGCCTGGCCCGAAGCGAACGCCATATCCAGGCATGGGCCTGCCGGCCGGCGCCGTGTCGGGTCATCTCTCGGCCGAGGATCCAGAATGCCTCGGCGTCCGCCTGCCGGCGCAGGTGGGCGCGGGTGGGCGGGTCCAACCAGTCCGCCAATGCCGGGTTGCCGTGGATCGCATCGAGGCAGCGCGTCATCGCCCCAGGATCGCCGGCCAGCCGCCGATAGGCCCCCTGCGGCCGGTTCAGTGCGAACAGCACGGGCGCGGGATCGGGCAGGGGGACGAAGTAGCCGTGTTGGGCCAGGCGGCACCAGAATTCCCAGTCCTCGCCGAACGCCAGGTCGGCGCGGAAGGGGCCGGCGGCCTCCATCGCGGTCCGCCGCACCAGGACATGGCCGCCATTGATGAAGCGGTTGCGGACCAGCAAGGGCTGCAGCAGGTCGCCTCCGGCGGGCACCACGGTCCGGCCCGTGACGCCCTCTGGGGTCACTCGGGCGTAGGCGCCAACGGCCGCCACGGCTTCCGGCGCGGCGGCCAGCGCGTCGGCAAGGCGTTCCAGCGCCGTGGGCGCCAGCCAGTCATCGGCGTCGAGGCAGAGCACCGCCTCGGCATCCGTCCCCCGTAGCCCGGCCTGCCGAGCCGCCGAGACGCCCTGGTGGGGTTGGAGGAGGAGGCGGAGGCGGGGGTCGTCGGTGGTGGTACGGGCCAGGGCGGCGGTGGCGTCGGAGGAGCCGTCGTCGACGACCACCATGGTCCAGTCGCGGTGGGTTTGCGCGAGGACGGACCGGATGGCGGTCTCGATATAGGGAGCGACGTTGAAGGCGGGGGTGATGATGGCGATCCGCATGGGGCGACCGGAGGCAGTGTGTCCCGCGTTCTACCGGCGGAAGAGTTGAGATTTGGTTAACAGGCCGTCCTGGCGCCGATGACGCCCGCGTTTGCGAGGAAAAGGACTTTCGCCACGGATATACACAGATGAACACGGATGGCTCTGGGGAAACCGCCAGGCGCGCTGGGCGCGGACGCACCGGGCGGCCATACCCCGATCCGTGTTCATCTGTGTGCATCCGTGGCTGATGCCGCGGCGAACGCCATGACGCCGGCCTTCAGGACCGGGCGCCCGCGGTATCGGCGGGTTGCACTCGCAGTCCGGGGAGACCCCCCCTTCCTTGCCCGCTCGGTGACCCCCGTACCATACTCCCCTCGACCGGGCCGACTGCTGGCCCGACCGCCGTTTTGTAATCGCGACCGCGGGCTGCTGGAATTCAAACGGGCGTCCGAACAATCGGACTGATGGAGGGAACATGATCAGCTACGACCTGGCCGGGAAGACGGCCCTCGTGACCGGCGGTGCCTCGGGCATTGGCTTCGCCACCTGCCAGATGCTGGCGAAGTTCGGCTGCACCGTCGCGGTCAACTTCCTGGCCGATGACCCGCGCGGACCGGAAGCCGTCGACAAGCTGATCGACGCCGGCGGCAAGGCGATCATGGCGCCCGGCAACGTGGGCGACCCGGACGACGCGCCGCGGATGGTGCAAAAGGCGGTGGCCGATCTGGGCCGGCTCGACCTGCTGTTCGCCAATGCTGGCACGCCCGGGACCAGCCGGCGCATTCCGCCCGCCGACCTCGACCGGATCACCGAGGAGCTTTGGCAGCAACTGATCGCCGTGAACCTGATCGGCGTGTTCCGCTGCGCCAAGGCCGCCGCGCCGGCGCTGAAGGCGTCGCACGGGGCGATCGTCTCCACCGCCTCCATCGCCGGGCTGGGGCGGGCGGGCAGCAGCCTCGCCTATGGCGCGACCAAGGCGGGCGTCGTCAGCCTGACCCAGAACCTCGCCCGCGCGCTGGCGCCCGAGGTACGGGTGAACGCCATCGCCCCCGGCGCGGTGGACAGTTCCTGGATGGTGGAATGGACCAACGAGGAACGCCAGCAATCCATCGAAAAGGCGCTGCTGAAACGCCGCTGCACGACGGATGACCTGGCCGAGGTCGTACTGTTCCTGGGCTTCGGGGCGGCGATGGTAACCGGGCAGACGATCACGGTGGACGGGGGGTTAACACTGTAGGGCGTACTGCTCTCCGTATTTACCTACCGGTAGGAAGGGTTACTTCTAAGCAGTTGTACTCAGAACGGTTTTTGTCGTTTAGGGCTTCACACCGCCGATCAGAATCCCCATCATTGAAGTATAGCCGATGCGGACGTGTCGGTCCGGGGAATGATCCGGATCACGAAGCGTCCCGTATCTGGAAACGACCGGGGTCTTTTCCTGGTCGTGGCTGTTGCGACCCCTTGCGGGGCGGGAGGGCTTGAATGGTACCTGGCCTGACACTCGGATGCGAAGACACCCTGGCGCGCGACCAGCTTCAGTTGTTTGGCGCCATGGGGTCCCAATGCCACCTGACGGTCGACGACCAATGCCGTCTGCTGGCGCTGTCCGAGCCGGACCTGAGGGCCTGGAACCGCTTCCTCCGCGACGGGCCGCTGCCGTCCTGGCCGCGTCTGCCGGACATGCTTTCCCGTGTCGCGGTCGCCATCTATGGCATCGCGGTGCTGCTGGAGCCTGATCCGCTGCCGGTGGAGTTCGGCGCCTGGTAGTTCCAGCCTTCGTCCGTCGGTGGTAACTTGCGCCGGCGGACAGGAGGGACGGATGCGAGCGGTCTTTGTGCAGATCAAGTGCGAGATGGGCCGAGCCTATGATGTCGCGCGGATGGTGGGGGATGAGGTGGAGGAGATGTCGGAGCTGTTTTCGACCTCCGGCCAGTATGACCTGCTCGGGAAATTCTATCTGGAGGACGGGCAGGATACCGGCCTGTTCGTGACCAGCCGGATCCAGACGATCCCCGGTGTGCGGGACACCTATACGATGATCACGTTCAATGCGTTCGGTGGCGGTGGTTCCTGACAGGGCAGTCGCGCTTGTCCGCTTTGCGTCATGGGCGGGCTTGACCCGCCCATCGCCAAGCACGCAGTTGCCCGAAATCATGCGAAAACACCATCGACGGTGTCCTTGGCGATGGCCGGTTCGGGCGCGGCCAGGACGGAAGGCGCCGTCCGATAGTAACGTGTGCTTGCCCGGCGGCTCCTAAAGCCGGAACGCGTCCCTGATCCGGCCATAGAGCACCCGGGCCTGGACGGCCTGCCGCCACAGGCCATGGAGCGGGATTTCCCTGATCCCCGTGACCGGCATGTCGAAGCGGGCCGTCGGACCCTCGGCCACCCGGCGGGCGAGTTCCGGGCCCATCGCCGAACTCATCGCCACACCGCGCCCGTTATAGCCCAGGCAGGCCAGGACCGTTTCGTGCGGTTCGTGGACATGGGGGTAATGGTCGGTCGTCGCGGCGATCTGGCCGCTCCATCCATGCGTCCAGCCCACCCTCGCCAGTTCGGGCCAGAGTTCGATCGCGTAGTCGATCAGATAGCGCAGGTCCTCGGGCCGCCCGACCTCCCGCTGCACGCTGCGCCCGCCCATCAGCAGCCGGCCCTGCTGGTCGAGCCGGTAGTAGACCGTGATCTCCCCCATTTCGTAGACCGAGGCACGGTGCGGCGTGATCCGGCGGGCCAGCGCCTCGGGCAGCGGTTCGGTCGCGACAATGGCCGAGTAGACCGGGACATGGCCGCGCCGCAGCCCGGTCCAGAGGTCGTCGGTATAACCGTTGGTGGCCAGGACGATCTTCTCGGCCCGGACGGTTCCGGTCGGCGTGTCGAGCCGCCAGGTCGTCCCGTCCCGCTGGGCGCGGGTGACCCTTGTGCCACCATGCACCCGGGCGCCGGCGGCGATGGCGGCGCGGGCGAGGCCGCGGGCATAGCTGAGCGGGTTCAACTGCCCGCCGCGCGGATCGAGCAGGCCGGCGGCATAGCGCCCGGTGCCGGTGAAGGCCTCCGCCCCCTCGTCCCGCAGCGGCACGAGGCCGGCGCCCCTGCGGTTCCACTGTTCGGCTGTTGTCCGCAGGCCGGCGATGGTCCGCGGCTCCATGGCGACACGCAGGGTGCCGGACTGGATCGCCTCGCAGGCGATCTGCTGCTGGCGGACCAGGGTGAAGACGAAGCCGGGCGCCCCGCCCGACAGCGCGATCATCCGGCCGCCGAGGTCGGTGCCGAAGTCCTTCTCAATCCGGTCAGGATCGTGTTTCAACCCGGGATTGACCTGCCCGCCATTGCGGCCCGAGGCGCCCCAGCCCGGCTCATGCGCCTCCAGCACCACCGTATCGATGCCACGCTCGGCCAGGTGCAGCGCGGTGGACAGGCCGGTATAGCCGCCGCCGATGACCGCGACCGAGACGCGGCGGTCGCCATCCAGCGCCGGGGTCTCCGGGGCGGGCAGGGCGGTCTCCGCATACAGGCTTGGGGGCAGGGGGGCGCGCATCGGGGTACATTACCCGGCGCTGGGCGGCGGCGCGAGCAGCACCCGGTTCACCCGCTCCATCGCCGTGAAGGTGGCCTGCCAGGCGCGGCGGAACACGTCCTCCTTGATCCCGCGGCCGGCGAGTTCGGCGCCGATCTGGCGCACCGTCCGCTGTCCGTCGATCAGGCGCATGATTGCCCCGGCCTGCGGCGGGACGGGGACGGGGATGCGGAGGCCGTCGACGCCCAGAATCATGGTCCCGTCGGCGCCGATGCTGCGGGCCAGGGTTTCGCCTGTCACCTCCCGGCAGATCGGCACGGCGTCATCGGCCAGCGGATCGGCGCGCGCGGGTTCCTGTCCGGCGCGGGTGACGTAGACGATATGGACGGACATGTTGCCGGCCAGCGCCTCGGCCAGGGCGGCGCGGGCGAGGGGATCCAGCGTCTCGACCCGCGCGCGCAGGCGGGGGTCGGGCAGCAGGGGGATCGGGTCGTAGCGGATCGGCTCCACCCAGCAGGCGACGGACAGGCCGGCGTCCGTCAGCAGGGCGTGGAAGTCGGGCACGGTGAAGGCCCGGTCGCGCGGGTTCAGCAGCAGGTCATACAGCCCCGCGTCGCCCCCGTTCACGTGGTCGTCGAAGTTGCGGTTGTTCCGGAGCCAGGCGGTGTTGGGCAGATGCTTCATCACCCGGCGCGCGACATCCAGCCGTTCGGCCGGCGGGCGATCGGGTGGGGCGAGCAGGCGCAATGCCTCCTGGATCATGTAGACGCCGGTGCGGCCATGCGGGGCATAGACCATCAGACCCATGCCGCCGCCGGGGGCCAGGACGGAGGTCAGCGCCCGCAGCCCCGCGGCCGGGTCGGGCAAATGGTGCAGCACGCCGCAGCAGTCGATGTAGTCGAAGGGCTCCAGGTCGGACCCGGGTAGGTCGAGGATCGAGCGCTGTTCCCAGATCACGTTGGTCAGGCCCCGCGCCTCC
>CANJSR010000147.1 GCA_947476855.1 Acetobacteraceae bacterium | reverse complement strand
GGACAGCGTGGTCGACAAGAAGGGCACGCGGGCCGCCGCGACCGCCTATCTGGAGTTCCTGTACACCCCGGAAGCCCAGGCGATCATCGCGAAGCACTTCTATCGTCCGCGCGACAAGGACGTGTTGCAGCAGTTCAGCAAGACATTCCCGCCCTTGAAGATGGTGACCATCCAGGACTTCAGCGGCTGGGATGCGGCGCAGAAGAAGTTCTTCGCCGACGGCGCGCAGTTCGACCAGATCTTCACGCCCGGCAAGTGACCACGCTCTCTTCTCCCCGCTCCGCGCTGCCGGGATTCCGGCTGACGCTGGGCATCACCCTGGCGTGGATCGGGGTCATCGTCCTGATCCCGCTGCTCAGCCTCACGCTGCAACCCTGGACGCTCGGCCTGAGCGGGATCTGGGCGGTGATGACCGACCCGCGCGTGCTGGCCGCGCTGCGCCTGAGCTTCGGCGGCGCGCTGCTGGCGGCCGCGATCAACCTGCCGCTGGGCCTGCTGATCGCCTGGGTCATGGTCCGCTACCGGTTTCCCGGCCGCAACCTGGCCGATTCGCTGATCGACCTGCCGCTCGCGCTGCCGACGGCGGTCGCCGGCATCGCCTTGACCGCGCTCTTTGCGCCGCAGGGATGGATCGGCTCCTGGCTCGTGCCCATGGGGGTGACGGTCGCCTACACCCCGCTGGGCGTGATCGTCGCGCTGGTCTTCGTCGGCCTGCCCTTCGTCGTGCGGACACTGGAACCGGTGCTGATCGACCTGCCGCGCGAAGCCGAGGAAGCCGCCGCTACCCTGGGCGCCACCCGGGTGCAAACCCTGTGGCGCGTGGTGTTCCCAGCGCTCTGGCCCGGCCTGCTGGCCGGGTTCGGCGCGGCCTTCGCGCGCGGTGCCGGCGAGTACGGATCGGTCATCTTCATCGCCGGCAACATGCCCATGAAGAGTGAAATCGCCCCCCTGCTGATCGTCATCAAGCTGGAGCAGTACGACTATGCCGGCGCGGCCACGATGGCCCTGCTGATGCTGATCGTCTCCTTCAGCATCCTGTTGGGACTCAATCTGCTGCAACGCCGGATGCGGAGCCGCACATGACCGCCATCACCGCGACCCTTGTGACCCCGACCGAGGAACGGCACGCCGTCCGCCTCGGCCTGATCGTCCTGACCATCGTCCTGCTGGTGGCCCTGCTGGTTCTGCCGCTGGCCGTCGTGTTCGTCGAAGCCTTTGCCAAGGGCGGGGGCGCGATCCTGGCCGCCCTGGCCGAACCGGACGCGCAATCCGCCGTCGCGCTGACCCTGCTGGTCGCGGTGATCGCCGTGCCGCTGAACACGGTCTGTGGCGTGGCCGCCGCCTGGTGCATCGGCCGCTTCCAGTTCCCGGGCCGTGGCCTGCTGATGACGCTGATCGAGCTGCCATTCTCGGTTTCTCCGGTCATCTCCGGCCTGGTCTGGATGCTGCTGTTCGGCGCCAATGGGTGGTTTGGCAAGGCGCTGGAGGAAGCCGGCCTGCGCGTCGTCTTCGCCGTGCCAGGCCTGGTGCTGGCGACCGTCTTCGTCACCTTCCCCTTCGTCACCCGCACCCTGATCCCGATGATGCAGGAGCAAGGCGCTTCCGAGGAGGAAGCCGCCCTGACCCTGGGCGCCACCGGCTGGCAGACCTTCTGGCGCGTCACCCTGCCCAGCATCCGCTGGGGACTGCTGTATGGCGTGCTGCTCTGCAACGCCCGCGCGATGGGGGAGTTCGGGGCCGTCGCCGTCGTCTCCGGCCATATCCGTGGCCAGACCATGACCATGCCGCTGCAGATCGAAGCCCTGTTCAATGACTACGACTGGGTCGGCGCATTCACCATTGCCGCGGTCCTGTCGCTCCTCGCCCTCGTGACCCTGGTCCTGAAGGCGGCATTGGAGTGGCGGATCGGACGGCGTCGCGGAGGACATTGATATGCATGTTGAATTGCGGGACCTGAAGCGGTCCTTCGGCGCGGTGGCGGCCATCGACGGCATCTCCCTCTCCGTCAAGACCGGCGAGTTCCTCGCCCTGCTCGGCCCCTCCGGCTCGGGCAAGACGTCGCTGCTGCGGGCATTGGCGGGGCTGGAATATCTGGACTCGGGGCATATTGAGATCGGCGGCAAGTCGATGGACGGCGTCCCGGCGCGGGAGCGTGGGGTGGGCTTCGTGTTCCAGCACTACGCGCTGTTCCGCCACATGACGATCGCCCGCAACGTGGCCTTCGGGCTGGAGGTGCGGCCGAAGAAGCTGCGGCCGGCCCAGAAGGTGATCGACCAGCGGGCGCGAGACCTGCTGGAGCTGATGGGCATTGGGGAGCTGGGGGATCGGTTCCCCGACCAGGTCTCGGGTGGGCAGCGCCAGCGGGTGGCCCTGGCGCGGGCCCTGGCGATCGAGCCGAGCCTGTTGTTGCTGGATGAGCCTTTTGGGGCGCTGGATGCGAAGGTACGGCGGAACCTGCGGATTTGGCTGCGGGACCTGCATGACCGGATGGGGCTGACGAGCATCTTCGTCACGCATGACCAGGCCGAGGCGATGGAGATGGCCGACCGTGTCGCCGTGCTGCGCGATGGCAGGATCGAGCAGGTGGACACGCCTGACCGTCTGTACCTGCACCCGTCCTCGGCCTTCGTGCATGAGTTCCTGGGGGATTCGATCAAGCTGGACTGTGTCGTCTCCCGCGGGCAGGCGACGATCGAGGCCGTTCCCCAGGCCGTGCTGGCCACAACCTGCCCCTGCGGGCCGGCCACGGCGCTGATCCGCCCGCATGAGATCGAGCTGCTGCCCGATCCCGGGCCGGCGCGGGTGACCAGTGTCCACATGACCGGGGCGTTGAAGCGCATCCGGCTGATGCTGGCCGACCGGGTGGTAGAGGTGTTGCAGCCGCTCGATTCCTGGACCCCGGCGATCGGGCAGGCCTGCGCGATCAATCTGTCGCGGGCGCGGGTGTACAGGGGAGGCTGATCGGGCCGAGGGGTGTCCAAAGGTTTTCATGGCCGCCCTGCGCAATGGGCGCGGTTGGTGCCGCCCGGGTGCGTGGCGGTTCCCGCGACAGCCTGCTAGGCTTCGTCCAACGCCGCGCGCGCCGCGGGACCGAGGAGCCTGGCCAGCATATGAGCGCCACCACCGCCCAGGGCGGTCTGTTCAGCATTACCGGGCGCCAGTGGCTGATCCTGCTGATGGTTCAGCTGTCGAACCTCCTGTTCGGCATGACCATCACCATCGCGAACGTCGTCCTGCCGCAGGTGCGCGGCAGCCTGTCCGCCACCCAGGATGAGATTTCCTGGGTCATCACGCTCAATCTGGTCGCCACCGCCGTTGCCACGCCGATGACCGGGTGGCTGTCGAACCGGATGGGCTGGCGGAACATGATGCTGTTCTGCGTCGGCGGCTTCACCCTGTCGTCCTTCCTGTGTGGGATGGCGACCAGCCTTGAAACGCTGATCATCTACCGCGTCGGCCAGGGCCTGATGGGCGCGCCGATCATGCCGATGGGCCAGGCGATCCTGCTGGCGAGCTTCCCGCGCCACCTGCAACCCACCGCCCTGGTCATGTGGGGCGTGGGCGCGGTCTTTGGCCCGGTGCTGGGACCCATCTTCGGCTCCCTGATGACGGAAGCCTATGACGACTGGCGCGTCGCCTTCTACATGATCGTCCCGCCCGGCCTGTGCGCCATGGGCTGCATCTGGTTCGCCTTGTCGGACCGGAACGAAAGCAAGAAGACCTATTTCGACTGGACCGGCTTCCTGGCTTTGTCGGTCGCCATCATCTCGGCCCAGCTCATCTTCGATCGCGGCCAGAAGATGGACTGGTTCGAGTCGCAGGAGATCATCCTGCTGACCGTGACCGGCTGCGTCGGGTTCTGGATCTTCGTCGTCCACTGCCTGACGGCCGAGAAGCCGTTCCTCGACCCCAAGCTGCTGCTGGACCGGAATTTCTCGGTCGGCATCATGATCGCCTTCGTGATGGGGATGCTGAGTTTCACTACGCTGGTCCTGTTCCCGACGCTGCTGCACGACCTGCGCGGCTATCCGGACAGCGCGATCGGGTTGCTTCTGGCGTCGCGGGGGGTGGGGAACTGGACGGCCTTCCTCGTCATCTCGACGCTGACGCGGGTCGCGCCGCGGTCCTCGATCGCCGCCGGCCTGGCGCTGCAGGCGTTCTCGGCCTGGTCGATGGCGCAGTTCGACATCAACCTGACCGCCTTCGACATCGCCTGGACCAACTGGATGCAGGGCTTCGGGCAGAGCATTACCTTCACGCCCATGACCGTGCTGGCCTTCGCCACCCTGCCGCGACACCAGATCACCGAGGGCAGCGGCGTCTTCACCCTGATGCGGAACTTCGGCTCCAGCCTGTTCATCTCGATCATCGTGGTGACGCTGATCCGTTCGACCAAGGTCAGCTATGCCGGGCTGGCGGAATTCGTGAACCCCTACAACAAGCTGATGCTGATGCCGTCCTGGCCCGAGGCCTGGGATGTCGAGACGCTGCGCGGCCTGACCCGCCTGGGGAATGAGGTGCAGCGCCAGGCGTCGATGATCGGCTACGTCAATTCGTTCTATCTCCTGGCAATCGCGGCCACCCTGGCGATCCCGCTCGCCGGCCTCATGAAGCGCGCGATGCAGGAGCGGTAGGGCCGGGAACCGCCCGCGCTCTTACCGTGCTACTGGACAACGGCCCGGCCCCCGGCGCATAGAGCCGGGCCGGTACGCCGGCCACCAAATCCCCAGGGAGCGCGGTCCCGAAGCCCATGTTGTATTTCAGCCGACTGAAGATCACCGCCATCCTCGGCGCCTGCCTTCTTGGGCTTCTCCTGTGCATTCCGAACCTGATGCCGGCGCCCGCCTCCTGGATCCCCTGGCGGACGGTCAGCCTCGGGCTCGACCTCCAGGGCGGCAGCTACCTGCTGCTCGAGGTCGACATGAAGACCGTCGTCAAGGACCGGCTGGAAAGCCTGACCGATGGCGTCCGGCAGGAACTGCGCCCCGGCCAGATCTTCTACCAGACCCTGGAAGCCCAGCCGGACCAGAACCGCATCCTGCTGCGCCTGCGCGACGCGACCAAGACCGATACCGCTGTCGCCGCCCTGCGGAAGCTGATCCAGCCCGCCGGCACCAGCAACCTGCCCGACATGGCCATCGCCTCTACCCCCGACGGCACCATCACCCTGACCCTGTCGCCCGTCGCGCTCGCGGCACGGGCCAAGGGCGCGGTGGAGCAATCGATCGAGATCGTGCGTCGCCGCATCGACGAAACCGGCGTGGTGGAGCCGCATATCGCCCAGCAGGGCTCCGACCGCATCATCGTCCAGCTTCCCGGCATCAACGATCCCAACCGCATCAAGCAGTTGTTGGGCAAGACCGCCAAGATGACCTTCCGTCTGGTGGACGAAACCGCCAACCCGATGTCCAATTCCCCGCCGCCGCCCGGCATCGAGTATCTGCCGATGCAGGAACGCCCCGGGGAACGCGTGGCCGTCCGCAAGCGCGTCGACGTCGATGGCAGTGAGCTGACGGATGCCCGCGCCGGCACCAACCCGCAGAACGGGGAATGGGTCGTCAACTTCCAGTTCAACTCGGTCGGCGCCAAGCGCTTCGGCGACATCACCCGCGCCAACGTCAACCGCCGCTTCGCCATCGTGCTGGATGACAAGGTGATCTCCGCCCCGGTGATCCGGGAGCCGATCACCGCCGGCCGCGGTCAGATCAGCGGATCGTTCACCGCCGCGACCGCGAGCGAGCTTGCCGTCCTGCTGCGCGCCGGCGCCCTGCCGGCACCGCTGACGGTGGTGGAGGAACGCAGCGTCGGCCCCGAACTCGGCGCCGACAGTATCCGGGCGGGCGCGCTGTCACTGATCGTGGGCTTCCTGTTCGTCATCGCCTTCATGGGCGTGTTCTACGGGCTGTTCGGCTGGTTCGCGAACATCGCCCTGCTGGTCAATGTCATGCTGATGCTGGCCATCATGTCGGTCATCGGCGCCACCCTCACCCTCCCCGGCATGGCCGGCATCCTCCTCACGCTCGGCGTCGCGGTGGATGCCAACATCCTGGTCAACGAACGCATACGGGAGGAGTTCCGTGCTGGCCGTCCCCCGCTCTCGGCCCTGGAACATGGCTTCAGCCGAGCGTTCAGCACGATTTTTGATTCAAATGCGGCGGCGTTCCTGTCGCATGTGATGCTGTTCGCCTTCGGCTCCGGCCCCGTGCGCGGGTTCGCCGTGACGATCACGATCGGCATCGCGACGACGCTGTTCACCAACTGGATGCTGACCCGGCTTCTGGTCGGAACCTGGTACCTTCGCACCAGGCCGAAAACCCTGCCGGTCTGAGGCCACCATCATGCTGAAACCGATGATTCGTTTTGTCCGTGACGACACCCGCATCCAGTTCATGCGCGGGCGAATCATGGGCCTGGCCGTGTCGGCCGTGCTGTCCATCGCCTCGGTGATCGTGTTCTTCTATCCAGGACCGCATCTGGGTATCGACTTCGCCGGTGGCGTGGTGATGGAAATTCGCACGCCCGCGCCGGCCGATTTCGCGCTGATCCGGTCGTCCCTGGCCGCCGACGGGGTCAATGCCCAAGGCGTGCAGCAGTTTGGCGACCCGACCGACGTGCTGATCCGCCTGGAAGCCCAACCGTCCGAGGCCGCGACGCAGGAAGCCGTGACCAAGGTTCGCGCCGCGCTGGACAAGGCCATTCCGGGTACCCGCGTGGTCCGCACCGACGCGGTGGGTGCCGCGGTGTCGGCCGAGTTGTTCCAGCAGGGCATGCTCGCGCTGGGCGGCAGCCTGCTGATGATCCTGGTCTATATCTGGTTCCGCTTCGAGTGGCAGTTCGCCGTGGGCGCGGTCGTGACCCTGATCCTCGATCTGACCAAGGCCATCGGCTTCATGGTCGTGGCGCGGTTCGAGTTCGACCTGGTCATGGTCGCGGCGATCCTGACGATCCTCGGCTACTCCACCAACGACAAGGTGGTGGTGTATGACCGGATGCGGGAAAACCTTCGCAAGTACAAGTCCATGCCGCTGCGCGAATTGATCGACCTGTCGATCAATGAAACGCTGAACCGCACGCTGGGCACCTCCATGACCATCTTCCTGGCGGCCCTGCCGCTGGCGCTGTTCGGCGGCGAGTCGCTGTCGGGCTTTGCCTGGGTGATGCTGTTCGGGATCGTGGTCGGCACGTCGTCCTCGATCTTCATCGCCGCGCCGATTCTGTTGTTCCTGGGGGAGCACCGGCTGCGGCGCGATGCCGCGGCGCCGGTCGCCACCCCGGGGGCGAACCCCGCCGTGGAGCAGTCACCCGCGCCATGATCACCCGCCGCGCCGCGCTGACGGGCCTGTCGGCGCTGGCGCTGCCCGTCCCGCGACCGGCGCGCGCGAACCGGCGGACGACGGTGCTGCTGGGCGCGACCTACGGGTCCCGGCTGGATGTGATGTCCCGCGCGATCCTGCCCTTCATCGTCCGGCAGGGCGGGATCGGGGACCTCGGTATCCGCAATCTTCCCGGCGCCGGCGGTCTGAACGCGATCACCGCCCTGGCCGATGCCCCCGCGAGTGGTGCCACCCTGGGGTGGCTATCGACGCCGGCCTTGTCCGCGCGGATGGTCGACCGGGGCGACAGCGCGATCATGTCCCGCCTGCTGCTGCTGGGCGCGGTCCTGCTGGAGCCGATCGCCTTCGTCTCTCCCGCCGCCGCGCCGCTTGAATCCGTGCAGGATGTGATCCGGCGCGCGGCCGAGGATTCGGACGCCTTTCCGCTCGGCACCCCGCCGCCGGGCAGCCCGCCGCATCTGGCCGCGCTGCGCTTGCAGGCGGTGGCACAGACCCGGCTGAACATCGTGCCGTTTCCGTCGTCCTCGGCCGCCAAGCAGGCGGTGCTGAGTGGCAATGTCTCGGCCGCGGCCCTGGGGTTGACGGATGCGATCGGGGCGCTGCGGGACGGGCGGCTGCACGGGATTGGGCTGGCGTCGCGCAACCGGTTCGGGATGCTGCCGGACATGCCGGTGCTGAAGGAAGCCGGGGTGCCGCTGGCCGCATCGATCCGGCGCGGGATGGCGGCGCCGGCGGGCCTGCCGACGGACCTGACCGGGCGGGTGGTGGATGTGCTGCGGGCCGTGGTGCAGGACCCGGAGTTCCGCCAGCACGCCGATGAGATGGGGTTTGTCCCGGTCTGGACCGAGGGTGCCGCGTGGGCCCGGATGGTGGAGGCCGAACGCATGGACCTCGACCGGATGTGGCGCACCGACCCCTGGTTGCCTTCCTCCAGCGGCTGAGGGCAGACGCGGGGGGAACCCCCTAACCCCCCAAAATCCCCAACGCATCCGCCACGCCAAAATCCCCCGGCAGCGCGCCCTTGGGGAACAGCCGCGTGACATGCCCCATCTTCCGCCCCGGATGCGCCTCGGCCTTCCCATACAGATGCGGGATAAGCCCCGGAGTCCCCAGGATTTGCTGCCAGAGCGCCGTTTCCTCGGGCCCCACCAGGTTCTTCATCACCGCGTCTGAGTGCCGCACAGCGCGCGGCAAAGGCAGGCCGGCGATGGCGCGGATATGCATCTCGAACTGAGAAACCGGGCAAGCGTCGATCGTCCAGTGGCCGGAATTATGCGGCCGGGGCGCGATTTCATTCACCAGCACCCGCCCGTCGCGGTCGACGAACATTTCAACCGCCAGCAGCCCGACCAGGCCGATCGCCTCCGCCACACGATGGGCGGTTGCCTGCGCGGCGGCATCGACCTCGGGCGTGATGCGCGCGGGGGCCAGCGTCATGTCCAGGATATGGTTGCGATGGCGGTTTTCCACCGTGTCGAACGACGACACCGTCCCATCCGCCCCGCGCGCGACCACCACGCTGATTTCGCGGGAGAAATCGACGAATCCTTCCAGCACCAGCGGTTTCGGCGACAGCCGTTCCCAGGCCGGTGCCAGGTCTTCCGGCGCGCGCAGCATCGCCTGGCCCTTGCCGTCATAGCCCAGCCGCGTGGTCTTCAGCACCGCCGGCAGCCCCAGCCGCCCGACCGCTTCTTCCAATTCGGCCAGCGACCCGACCGGCGCCCAGGGCGCGGTGGGCGCACCCGCCCCGTTCAGGAACGTCTTCTCGGCGATCCGGTCCTGGCTGAGCCGTAGCACATCGGGCGACGGGCGCACGGGCTTGAGCGAGGCGAGAAGCTCCAGCCCCTCGGCGCTGACATTCTCGAATTCGAAGCTGATGACATCAACCTGCGCGGCAAAGGCCCGCAGCGAGACGGGATCGCTGTAGTCGCTGATCGTGACCTCGTGGGCGACCTGTGCGGCCGGGCTGTCGACCTCCCGCGTCAGGATATGGCAGCGATAGCCCAGGCGCGCGGCCGCAAGGGCGGACATCCGGCCCAACTGGCCGCCGCCAACCAGGCCGATCGTGGCATTGGGGGGAAGGGGAAAAACCGTCACGGGTCCTTCGGCTCGAACGCGACGCCCTGGGTCTGTTCGGCGCGCAGCGCGCCGAGGCGGTCGGCCAGGTCCGAATCGGCGATCGACAGGATCGATGCCGCGAGCAGCGCCGCGTTGACCGCGCCCGCACGCCCGATGGCGAGCGTTCCGACCGGGACTCCGGCGGGCATCTGGGCGATCGAAAGCAGGCTGTCCATGCCCTTTAGCGCATGCGACTCGACGGGAACGCCCAGCACGGGAAGCGACGTCCAGGCGGCGCACATGCCGGGCAGATGGGCGGCCCCGCCGGCGCCGGCGATGATCACCTTCAGCCCCCGCGCCCGTGCCCCGGTCGCGTATTCCCGCAGCCGGTCCGGCGTGCGGTGGGCCGAGACGATCCGAACCTCATGCGGCACGCCCAGCCGGTTCAGCATCTCCCGCGCATGGACCATGGTGTCCCAGTCCGACTGGCTGCCCATGATGATGCCGACAACGGGATCGGTCACGCTCATGCGATGTTGTCTGGAATGAGCCGGCTTTCCAGCCAGGAAATCTCATCCTTCAGCATCAGCTTGCGCTTCTTCAACCGTTGCAGGTGCAGCTGGTCGGACGCGCCCTGGTCGGCGAGGCGCGCGATGACCGTGTCGAGGTCTCGATGCTCACTGCGGAGTTCATGCAGCTTGCGCAGCAGGGAATCACGATCGGTCAACATTCGGTCAACCTAGCAGATAAATTATGCGTCACACAGGCCCGAAGGGGCCATTTCCGGCTGGCGGTGCGCGCCCCGATGGGTCTAGGGTTTTTTACCGCTACCAGATCAGCGGTAGCGGTCGTCCACCTAGAAGCAACTGGAGGTAGATCGCCCATGGCTTATCACGCCCGCCTGGATGCTCTGAAGCAGCGCCATTCCACCCTTGAAACCCTCATCCATGATGAGGACAAGCGGCCCCGACCCGACAGCGATACGCTGGTACGGCTGAAGGTGGAGAAATTGCAGCTCAAGGATGAAATGGAGAAATTGCTCGCCGAGGTGAACTGAAGCGGGCTTCAAACGATACGGCCGGTCGCCGTCCCTGGACGGCGGCCTGCCGCGATAG
>CANJSR010000146.1 GCA_947476855.1 Acetobacteraceae bacterium | reverse complement strand
CGATCCCCAGAACCGGGTCATGTCCCGCCAGATCGTGCGTCCGGTCATGACATAGACCGTCTCCATGATCGCCAGCAGGATCGACAGCCCGATCGTCAGCGGCACGAACAGGAAATGGTACAGCGCGGTCAGCGCGAACTGCAGCCGCGACAGTGAAATCACATCCAGTTCCATTCGCACCGACCGGCGCCGCCGGCCGCTCCCTTTCTGGCGGCCGCCCAAGTCCTGGCGCCGCGTGAGTGTGATCCGCCCCGCACTATCCCGCCCGCAGGCGAGCCAGCGCAACCGCGTAGCCGTCTTCCCCACGATGAAATGATGCGAAGACCTGGCCTTTCTCGATTACCACGAGCCGGTCGGCCAGCGCCGCCTCCCGCTGCAGATGGGTACTGATGAAAATAGTGCGACCATCCGCCGCGGCGGCGATGCGCGCCATGATGTCTCGGCCCAGGCTGTCCTCCAGCCCATCCGTCGGCTCATCCAGCAGCCAGAGCGGGCTGTCCCGCAACAACAGCCTCGCGAGGGCGAGGCGCCGGGACTGCCCGGTGGACAGGCCGGACCCGCCTTCGCCCAGCGGCGTGTCGAGGCCCTGGGGCAGCGCCGCCACGGTTTCCTCCAATCCCGCGGCGGCCAGGACGCCGAGCAGACACGCGGTGTCGGCGGTGGGATCGGCGAGCAGCAGATTGCCGCGCACGGTGTCATGGAACAAAGCAGTGCGCTGGGGCAGCAGGGCGGATGCCCGCGTCTGGACCGTGCCGTGAAGCGGAGCAAGATCGCCGGCCAGGACCGCCAGCAGGGTCGACTTGCCCGCCCCTGATGGACCGATCAGCGCCACGCGCTCTCCGTTCGCGATCGTCAGCGAGACCTCGCGCAGCGCCGGGACGGACGAACCGGGATGGCGGACGGTCACCCGCCGCAGTGTGACCGCGTCCCCGGCCTTGGATGGGCACGGGACGGGGTCAGGGGATTGGGCGGGCATGATCCTCGGCCCCAGCCGGCGGGCGGCGAGAACCGTCCGGCCGAGTTCCCCGCCCAGCCGCCGCAGCGCGCCGAACGGTTCGACCGCGGCGACGGCCAGCAGGATGGCCAGGACTGCCAGCGGGACGGAGATCATCCCGGCCTCGACCAGCATTCCCGCCGCCAGCAACGTCCCCGCCAGCAGGCCCGTGCCGATCAAGCTGAAGCCGAAGCCGGCCCGGGTCTCGATCCGATGCAGCGCATCCTCCGCCTCCTGCAGCCGAACATCCGCCGACAGCACGGCGGTTCGGCGTTCGGCCAGGCGGCCGGTCATGATCCAGTCCGCCTGCCCTGCCAGCAGGTCGATCGCGCGCACCCGCAGGGCCTCGGCCGCATGGGCACGCCGGCGGGCCGCGTCGGTTGATGCCCGCGCCGTCCACCAGGTCAGTCCGCCGCCCGCCATCAGCAACACCAGCAGGACAGCAGCGCCCAAGGCCGGGGACAGCAGGCCGAGCGCAAGGGCGATGGCGAGCCAGGCGGCCACGGCCGCGGCAAGGGGGAGCAGGACGCGCAGATACAACCCGTCCAGCGCGTCAACGTCGCAGGTGATCCGATGCAGCAGGCGCGCGGGACGGGTCAGCAGCGCATGGGCGGCGCCAGGTTCGGCCCAGCCCCGGAACAGATGGACACGCAGGGCGGCCACGACCGCCAGCGTCGCGTCATGGGTCGCCAGCCGCTCCCCATACCGGCCGGCGGTGCGGATCAGGGCGAAGGCCCGGATGGCGGCGGCGGGACGGAACACATCGAACCCGATGGCCGCCGCGGTACTCGCCCCCGCCAGCGCCGAGGCGGCGATGAACCAGCCCGACAGACCGAGAAGGGCGACACCGGCCAGAATGGTTGTAACGGCAAGGAGTGTCCCAACGGCCAGACCTGTCCGCCGAGTGCGCCAGAACAGCCCGATAACGGGGCGCAGGGCCTGCCAGCGGGTCACGGCGTCACGATCCGGTCCAGCCGACCCGCCAGCGCCGGATCGTGCGTCGCCAGCAGCAATGTGCGTCCGGCGCATTGCGCCAGCAGCACCTCGGTCACGGCAGCCGCGGTGTCGGGGTCGAGATGCGCCGTCGGCTCATCCGCCAGCACGAGGGTGGCGAGCGGGTCGACCAGCGTCCGCGCCAGGACGAGCCTCGCGGCTTCTCCACCCGACAGGCCAGCGCCCGCCTCCCCGACCGTTCGGCCAGGGTCCGTAAGCCCGACCAGCGACAGCATCCGGTCAGCCATCGCCGGCGTCAGCCCGGGCCGGCCGAACAGGACGTTCGCCCGCAAGGTTCCGGCCTGGATGAAGGGGTTTGGGCCAAGCCAGGCGATGCGGTGGCGCAGCGCCTGCGCTGTCCCGGGGTACATGGGGACACCGCCGATCCGGATCGACCCCGCGTCCGGCGCCGCCAATCCCCCAATCAACCCCAGAATCGTCGACTTCCCCCTCCCGCTCGGCGCCATCAGGGCGACATGCTCGCCCGGTCGCAGCGTCATGGACAGGCCGTCCAGGACAGGCCGATCCGCGCCTGGATAGCGGAACACCACGTCGGCCAGGGCAACGGCCGGCGAAGATGGAACCGGTTCAACCTCGGAGGCAGGCACCTCCGCCCCTGCCCCGCCACCGGGCGACAGCGCCTGGAGCGCCGCCATCGCCGCGCGCCCGGCCGCCCGGTCATGCCACGCGGCCGCCAGCTCGCGCAGGGGTTCAAAGAACGCGGGGGCGAGCAGCAGGATGAACAGGCCCTCCCCCAGCGAAAGCCGATCTCCCCAGGTTCCGAAATTCAACATCCCCAGCAGGTGAAAGCCGATGAAGGTGGCGACCATGGCGACGCCAAGGGCCGAAAAAAGCTCCAGCACGGTCGAGGAGAGGAAGGCGATCCGCAGCACCGCCATGCTGCGCGCGCGCAGGGTCTCGGCCTGGAACGAGAGCCGGTCCGCGGTGGCATCAACGGCACCGAGGCCACGGATCGTCGCAAGCCCGCGCAGGCGATCCAGCAGGAACCCGTTCATGCCGCCGAGTTCCAGCATCTGCTCCTCACTGGCGGCCTGGGCGCGCCAGCCGATCAGGGCCATGAACACCGGGATCACGGACGTGGCGAGCAGGAGCGCCAGGGCTGGGACCCAGGACAGGGGAACCACCGCCAGCAGGATGGCCACCGGCACCACGACGGCGCGCAACCGGACCGGGTCGAACCGAATAAGGCTGGCCAGCACCGAATCGGCCTGTTCGCCGAGGACACTGGCGGCATGTCCGGCCAGCGGCCGGGTGGCGTCGACCGGCGACCGGGCGAGCAACCGGTCCAGCGCGTCCGACCGCAGATCGACCAGCGCACCGCGCGCGGCGGCGAACACCCTCCGTCCGCCCCACGCTTCCACCGCCGCTCGCCCCAACCCAACCAGCACGATCAGGACGGCCGGCGGGACCAGGGCCGTGACGCCGCCACCATCGGCGACGATCTGCACCGCCCAGGCGAGCAGCCCGGCCTGTGGCAGCCAGCACAGGGCGGCCGCCGCCTGGAGCACGCCTCCCCGGAGCAGCGCCCGCCGCACCCCCGCCGGCAGCATCGCCGAGGGATCGGAAGGGGAAGCGGCCGGCACCGCGTCATCCTCGGCGCTTCGTGGCGCGGTCGTGCTCACGGGGTCGGGCTCTCCTGTCCGCGCGACGCGAACGAGCGGATCATGCGCGGGCCAGCGATGCTTCGCATGCGCCAGCGCGGGCATCCGCCGCGATGCTATCCATCGTCCGCCCCGTCGTCGATAACCATGCCAGCGCGTCGCTGCCACCGGATCGGCAAAAGGTCATGACCGCATCGACGGCAATCCGTCTGCCCCCACGTTCAGCGTGACGCTCGGCCTGGGTTCGGGCAAAGAACACCCGTGCTTCATGATCGACGAGAGGACCCAAGATGGCCGGCACGCCAACCTATGCCACCCCGGCAGGATTTCTCGGGATCAGCCGCAACGACCGGTCCGCGGCCTTCACCGTGGCCGGCGCGCCCATGGACATCGGCACCACGAACCGCTCGGGCACGCGGGAAGGACCGGCGGCGATCCGACGCGCCAGCCGCATGCTGGTCGATGGGGCCCATCCCGGGTTCTGGGTCGATCCGCTGACCCTGGACCTCGCCGATATCGGTGATTTCGATCTGGCCCTCGGTGACATCCCGGCCTCCCTCGCCCGGATCGAGGCGCAGGCCGACGGGTTGGCGCACCTGCTGTGCCTCGGTGGAGAACACAGCATCTCCCTGCCGCTGCTGCGGTCCTTACGGAAACGTCTTGGCGCACCGGTGGCGCTGGTCCATTTCGATGCCCATGTCGACACCTGGGACGACAATTTCGGCCAGGCCTATGCCCATGGCTCGGTCTTCCACCACGCGATCCGGGAGGGTCTGGTCGATCCGACCCGGATGATCCAGATCGGCATCCGCTCTCCGGTGCAGCGGGAGGTCTGGGACTGGACCATCGGCCAGGGGGTCACGATCCTGTCGGCGATCGACGTCCATCTGATGGGGCCCGCGGCGGTGACGGACCGGATCAGGACGGTCGTAGGCGACGCACCCGCCTATCTCAGCTTCGACATCGACGCCCTCGACCCGGCCTTCGCACCCGGCACCGGCACGCCCGAGATCGGCGGCCTGGCCAGTTGGCAGGCGCAGGCGATCCTGCGCGGGCTGGGCGGTGTCCGCTTCCAGGGCATGGACGTGGTGGAAGTCGCGCCCGCCTATGACACGGCGGAGATCACCGCCCTCGCCGCCGCCACGGTCGTCTGGGAGTACCTGGCGCTGCTCAACGCCTGACCAGGCACGCCATGCGCTGGGGTTCTGCCTTGGCTCCGAGAAATACGTTGCGCCATACGGCCATTTTCCCCTATACACGGTGTCCGCTTCGGACCCAGTCGTTGGGCCAAGGCGTCCACCGACGCCTCGCACGTGCCGCGAGCCCTCCAAAGGGCACAGCAACGACGTAAGCGTCCTTTTCGGTCGAGCCGGCTGTCACGCCGGGGTCGTTAGGGAGCTGCCTATGTTGGCTGATCAGATCGCGGCGACGCGAAGAACGCGCATCGCCTGAACCCACCGCCGGAGTGCGCAACGCGCCTCCGATGCTGGCTTCTGTTTTCCCCATCGTCGTTCGGCCATGCCCCCGCGCATGGCCGTTTGCTGCTGCGAGGATCTTCGCGATGTCCGTCATGCGTGTCCGTTCCGCCGTTTCACCGCTCCGCCGTCGCATCAGCGACCTGCCGATGCCCGCGCCGCTGCGCTCGGTCGACGCGCTGGTCGCCGAGGAGCGGCCGGAGGAGCCGATCCATTGCATCCGCCCGGCCATGCTGGCGGCGACCGCGCGCGACTTCGTGGCCGCGTTCCCGGGCGATGTGCTGTACGCCGTGAAGTGCAATCCCGATCCGTCGGTGTTGCGCGCCCTCTGGGCGGGCGGGGTGCGTCATTTCGACTGTGCATCGCCCAGTGAAATCCTGCTGGTGCGCCAGATGTTCCCCGACGCGGCGATCCATTTCATGCACCCGATCAAGGCCCGCGGCGCGATCCGGGAGGCCTGGACGCGGCATGGCGTGCGTGACTTCGTGCTCGACAGCCAGGCGGAACTTGAGAAGATCCGGACGGAGACTGGCGCGGGTGATGACCTCGGCCTGATCGTGCGCCTGGCCCTGCCCAAGGGCGGCGCGGTGCTGGACCTGTCCGGCAAGTTCGGCGCCGAGGCCGAAGAAGCCGCCGCCCTCCTGCGTGCCGCGCGCCCTCATGCGACACGGCTCGGGATCGCTTTCCATGTCGGCTCCCAATGCCTGGACCCGCTGGCCTGGCGGCAGGCGCTGGCCACGGCGGGCGCGGTCATCCAGGCCGCCGGTGTCCGCATCGACATCGTCGACGTCGGCGGTGGCTTCCCCGTCGCGTATCCGGATATGGAGCCGGTGGCGCTGGGCGCGTTCATGGCGGAGATCGAGGATGGCGTCGGTCGCCTCGGCCTGCCCGGCGTCCGGCTATGGGCGGAGCCCGGGCGTGCCCTGGTCGCCGGTGGCGGCTCGGTTGTCGTGCAGGTGCAGGCTCGGCGTGGTGACATGCTGTATATCAATGATGGGGTGTATGGCAGCCTCGCCGATGCCGGGACGCTGGGGTTCCGCTATCCGGTGCGGCGCATCCGTCCGGGCGTCGTTGCCGATGATACCACCGTCCGTGACTTCGGCTTCTACGGCCCGACCTGCGACAGCGCGGATGTGATGCGCGGCCCCTTCCCCCTCCCCGCCGACATCGCCGAGGGAGACTGGATCGAAATCAGTCAGCTCGGCGCCTACGGGGCGTGCCTGCGCACCGGGTTCAACGGGTTCGATCGGGCCCGCATCGCCGAGGTCGGCGATGCGGCCGCCGACCGCGACGACCTCGAAGGTTACGCGCGCGCCGCCTAGGCGCAGGCTGTTCCGTCACGCCCCTTGGTTAGCCCTTGCACTAAGTGTTATCACAGCGATACTTAGCCTTATGGAACAGTATCAGGCGCGGCTGAACGACGTCTTCCAGGCGCTCGCCGATCCCACCCGCCGCTCCGTCCTGGGGCGGCTGGGCCAAGGGCCGGCCAGCATCAGCGAACTGGCGAAGCCGTTCAGCATGGCGCTGCCGTCCTTCATGAAACACATCCAGATGCTGGAACACAGCGGATGGATCGTGACACGAAAGGAAGGCCGGACGCGGATCTGCACGATCGAAAAGAAGGCCCTTGCCGAGGCGGATGCCTGGCTCTCGGCGCAGCGGGCGCAGTGGGAAGCTCGTTTCGATCGCCTTGATGCATTGCTGGAGGAGACCAAGAATGACTGACACAAGGCTGGATCTGGAAATCGTCCGCGTCGTCGCCGCGCCCCGCGCCAAGGTGTGGCGCGCCTGGAGCGACCCCGACATCCTGAAGCAGTGGTGGTGCCCGAAGCCCTGGGTGACCGAGGTACGTGCCTTCGATTTCCGCCCGGGCGGCGCGTTTCATACCTTCATGTCCGGCCCGGATGGCGGGGAAAGCGACAATCCCGGGGTGTTCCTGGAAATCGTGCCGATGGAACGGATCGTCTCGACCTCCATGCTGTTGCCCGGCTGGCGCCCCGCGACGCCGTGGCTGCCCCTGACCGCCATCTTCATGCGGGAGGATGCGGGCGCGGGCACCCGCTATACGGCGCGCTGCCTGCACAGGGATGACGCCGATCGCCAGAAGCACGCCGAGATGGGCTTCCATGACGGGTGGGGCACCGCGATCCGGCAGTTGGAAGAGGTCGCGCGATCCCTGCCGTGATGCGTCCGCCCCCCGCGCTCAGGCCGGTCCATCCGTGTGGCCGGCCCCGCTCGGCCATCCTCTCGCGCGGGAGGGGGCGTCAGAAGGCCAGAGAGGCGACGAGAGATCCCGAGTGGGCCGTCGTCGTCGTGGAAAACTCCCCGTCATACTGAAGGCGCAGATCAACCCGGGACCCGGTGTAAAGCTGCACGCCCGCGGCGACGCGTCCCTCGACCGGCGCCATCGGCACCGAGGTCGTGAATGACCCCGTCCCCGGTGGCGCCGCGGTCAGGCGCGCGGTCTGCTTCCACGCATGGTTGCCGGCAACGCTCAGGCCCACCGCCACGTAGGGGCGCAGAACCATGTCGCTGGCGAGCGTGATCCGGCCGCCGACTTCCAGCATCGGTGTCGCCATCACCGTTGTCTGGGCGGCGGAATCGACCGACAGATCAAGCGCGCCCGCCCCGTTCTCCCGATAGGCGCCGGCTCCGACACGGATCGCGCTGAGGGTGACGTGCGGGCGGACGTAGAAATCTTCCTCCCCCAGCGTGTACGCCGCGCGCAGCAGCATGCCCAGGTTCGACGTATTCGGGCTGCCCTTGGCGATCTGCGACGTGCCCAGCACCCCGACCACGCGGCTGGTGTTGAACTGGCCCGCGCCGCCGAACGCCGATGCGGCGAACAGCCATGGCCCGGTCTGGTATTTCAACACCACGGCCCCGTAGCCGCTCTGCCCCCTACCCGTGCTGCTGCGGTCGCCATTGGCTACCCAGCTTTCCTGATATGCCAGGGAGCCTCCGAGGAACCAGCCCGGCGCAACCTCATGCTGGCCGCCGATCTGCCAGGTCATGGTGTCGAACCGGTGGTCGCTGACGCCGTTCCCATTGTACTGGTGCGCGGTGCGTCCGGTGACCCGCATCCAACCGCATTGGCCCTCGACCAGCATGGCCGTGGTGCCTTCGAAGGTCGGGCAGCTCAGCGCGTTGGTGGCGAAGCTCCTGGCCCCGGCAAGGCCGAGCGCGCCGGGTGCGAGGGTGGCGTCGGGTGACAGTTGGCGCAATTGTGCGGCATAGGCGGCCGAACCGCGGTCGGCGGCATTCCCGAGGACGGCGAACAGGGATCCGAAGGCCGCACTGCCGCCAGCGTCCCAGATCGACTGCAAGCCGGAGGCGACGGCGGCCTGGCTGCCCGTCAGATTGAAGGACGTGGGGGCGAACCGCGCCGACGTCGCCGACAGCAGCATCTGGTTCCCGCCGAGGGTCACGTTGTAGCCAAAGAGGGCCGATTGCCCGCCGGTCAGCGTGCCCGACACCCCGCTGGCGAGGGTCATCACCGGCTGGGCGATGTTCGGCAGGACGGAGACGATCTGCGGCAGCACGGTGCCCGCCAACGTCGCATCGCCCGTGACCGTCAGGACAACGGCGCGCCTGCCGGCGAAATCGACGACCGGCGCATAGACGCCCGTCGTGGTCTGCCTGAAAGCGCCGGCGACCGTCACCGGTGCAAACCCATTGGCGATCGAGGGCCGGATCAGCCCGGCGTTCTCCAGATCGCCGGTCAGCGTCCCGGATGGGACCAGAATGCCGCTGGTCTGGTTGGTGAAGGTCCCGGGCGTCGCATTGTTGCTGACCAGGTTGTAGCTGCCGCTCACCGTTCCGCTGTTGGTGACATTGGTGATGCCATACCCGGCCGAGTTGATCGCCTGTCCGGCCACCGAGCCGACGCTCCCGCCCTCGGCGATCGTGACGGTGTTCGTTACATAATCGGAATCAACCCAGATGCCCCAGCCCTGGCTGCCCGACCCACCCTGGACGGCACCATTCACCGTGATCGTGACACCCGCGCTGGTGCCATATCCAGAGCCGTTCTGACCGATGCTCTGGGCGAAGATGCCGATCGCGTTTTGCCCGGTCGCGCTCAGCGTGCCGGATTGGTTGACCGTCACCAGCCCGCCATAGCCGATGGACCCCAGCCCACCGGCAGTGCCTGCCACCCAGGACGCCGCGTCGCCGCCCATCTTGTAGCCTCCACCAGCGCCGACGCTCTGCGCGAAAATCCCGTACGCGGATGCGCCGGTCGTGGTGATGGTCGACGCCCCAGTCGAGACATTGACCGGCCCGCCATTGCCGTTGGTATAGCGGCCGGACCCGTCGTTCGGACTCGCTTCGTAGATCAGGCTCGCGCCGGAGGCGAACCCGAGAATCCCACCGCCGCCACCAATCGATTGCGCGAAGATCGCGTGGCTGCCGGCCCCGGTGGTCGTGATGGCGCTGCCATCGCGGAGGCGGATGCTGACCTCGGCGCCGAGGGAGGGCGTGGTCGTCGCCCCGCCAACATAGCCGGTGGCCTGCTGGCCGGGATTCTGGAACCCCAGACCGCCACCGCCGCCAATGCTCTGCGCCAGGATCCCGTAGGCGCTGGCGCCCGTCGTCACGATCGCCAGATAGGGCAGGGCATTCGGGTCAAACACCACCGCGCCGCCATAGCCATACCCGCCATTGGACCCGACCTGGATGGTCGTGCTGAGCGGGTTCTGAGGCCCGATCAGATCGGCCGACAGGTCGAAGCCCTGACCCGCGACGCCACCGCCGCCGCCGATCGACTGCAGCAGTAAGGCAGGCGACACGTCGCCGCTGGTCGAAATCCGGGAAACGGCTGACCCGGTCTGCGACACCGTGATGGTCCCGCCATTGCCGCCGGACGCCGACGCGGTGGTGCCAGCCGCGCCGAGGGTGAAATAGCCGTTCGAGTTGGTCTGTGCCGAGCCGACCGCGCCGCCACCGCCGCCGATGCTCTGCCCGAACACACCATAGGCGGCATAGCCCGCGGTGGTGACGCTCGTGCCACCTAGGGCGAAATCGACGGGACCGCCGTCACCGCCCGCGCCGCCATTGCCGCCCAGGGCGACGTTGAAGTTGATCTTCATCAGGTTGCCGGCACCTTGCGAGCCGCCCGCGACCGCACTGCCTCCGGTGCCGCCGCCGCCGCCGATGGATTGCGCCATGACGGCGTGCGCATACGCGCCCTGGGTCGAGATGATGGTGCCGGGAAGCGTCACGTCGACCTCTCCGCCGTACCCTCCGGCGCCGCCATCGGCGCCGAATGACAGCGCGATATTCAACGACGGGAACAGCGCCATGACGGACCGGTAGATCGCATCCCCCTCGCCCTTGGCTTTCTCGATGGCCGATTTGACATCAAGCAGGTAGCCGACCACGCCGTTCAGGAACTTCTTGCCCGCCTTCAGGTTTTGAATGACCGTGGG
>CANJSR010000145.1 GCA_947476855.1 Acetobacteraceae bacterium | reverse complement strand
GGGGCCGCCACCGTGACCATGATGATATAGGTCGCGGTCGTCGGCACGCCGCAGCCGAGCAGGATGCATACGATCGCGGTCATGACGAGGGTGAAGAAGAGGGTCAGCGACTTCGCGTCGAACAGGAAGGCGGGCAGGACCGAACCGCTCATGTCCGCCAGGACACCGGCCGTCGTGGTGACGATGCTGGAGATCTTGAAGCCCACGCCGGTCAGGGTCACGACGCCGATGATCAGCCCGACGGTCGCGGCGGCGGCCCCCACGGCGATCGCGTATTTCGCGCCGACGACGAAGGCATCGCCGATCTCGGCCAGACGATCGCGGCCCAGCCGGTCGCGCGTCACGCTGACCGCGCAGGCCGCGCCCGCGATGGCGAGGATCGACAGGGTGACCCAGCCCTCGGACAACCCACCCGCCAGATCGGCCAGGATGACCATCGCCAGGAACCCCAGCGCGACATCGCCGCGGCGGTTCGTCAGCCCCACGACGACGCAGGCCGTGATCCCCCAGAACGCCGCCAGATAGGGGGTAAAGCCCGAGAACAGCACGATCAGCAGCACGAACAGCGGGATCGAGGTCGGCCAGTCCCGGCGCAGGACCTCGCGGACATTCGGCAGTTCCTCGACCGGAATGCCGCGCAGGCCCAGCTTCTTGGCCTCGAAATGCACCTGCCAGAAGACGCCGAAGAAATGCATGAAGGCCGGCACGACGGCCGCCAGGATGATGGAGGCGTAGGGGAGGTTCAGGAACTCCACCATCAGGAACGCCGCCGCGCCCATGATCGGGGGCGTGATCTGCCCGCCGGTGGACGACGTCGCCTCCACCGCCGCGGCGAAATGGCGGGGATAGCCCAGCCGCGTCATCGCCGGGATGGTCAGCGAGCCCACGGTCACCGTGTTGGCGATGGACGACCCGGAGATCATCCCGAACATCGCCGACCCGAAGATGGAAACCTTGGCCGGCCCGCCCGCGTAGCGCCCGGCCAACGCCGAGGCCAAGTCGATGAACAACCGCCCCAGCCCGATCCGCGTCGCCAGCACGCCGAACAGCACGTAGTGGAACACGTACGTCGCCACCACGCCCAACGCGACGCCGTAGATTCCCTGGCTGGTGAGGTACTGGTGGTTGACGATGCTGGTCCAGGTATTGCCGGGATGCGCCAGGATGCCAGGCATGGAACGGCCGAACATCGCATAGGCCATCAGCCCGATGGCGATGGCCGGCAGCGCCCAGCCGATGGTCCGCCGAGTCGCCTCCAGCAGCACCAGGATCGCGAGGCTGCCCATGATGACGTCGCTGGCCAGCGGATTGCCGACCCGGAAGGCCAGGTCGTCATAGATCCAGGGCACATAGAGGCTGGCAGTGACGGCGGCGATGGCCAGCGCCCAGTCGAACAGCCCGATCCCGCCGGGATGGTGCCAGGACGCGCGAGGCGTCGCGGTCAGGCCGCTGGCTCGCGCCGGAAAGACCAGGAAGATCAGCGCGGCCACGAAGGCCATGTGGATGCCGCGATGCGTCGTCTCCCGCAGCAGGCCGAACCCCGCCGTGTAGAAATGGAACATCGACAGCGAGAACAGCAGCCCCGCGATCAGCCACCCGGTCCCGGGCAGGACCGGGCGGAAGCGGACCTCGGGGTCGAATGTTTCCTCAAGCTTCTGCAGCGACGCGGGGTCGGCAAGCCCAGCCGTCATGCCAGCCTGCATGAGTGATCCACCGCGTCGCGCGGGCGCATCCGGCCGGGACTACTTCAGCAGCCCCGCTTCCTTGTAGAACCGCGCCGCCCCGTCATGCAGGGGAATGCCAAGCCCGACCAGCGCCGTCTCGGGCCGGATCGCCTTGCCCTTGGCATGGCCGGCATCGAGCATCGCCCGGGTCTTCTGGTCCCACAGCCCCTTGGTCACCGCATAGACCAGGTCGGCGCTGATCTTGGCCGAGGTGATCCACTGCGCGCCGACCGAGAGCGACTTCACGCCCTTGGCATCCTTGTAGGTGCCGTCCGGAATTTCATCGGCGGCGAAGAACTTGAACTCGGCCATGATCTTCTGGGCGGGGGCGCCCTCGATCGCCAGCAACTCGATCCCCGCGGTGGAGGCAAGTTCGGTCACCGCCGCGGTCGGATAGCCGCCGGTGATGAAGAACGCATCCAGCCCGCCATCCTTCAGCTTCTCGGCCGAGGGGCCGGGCTTCAGGTTCTCGGCCTTGTACTCGCCGTCCTTGATCCCGTAGGCCGCCAGCACAGTCTTGGCGTTGATGATGGAGCCCGAGCCGGGTTCGTCGATCGACACGCGCTTGCCCTTGAGGTCGGCGACGGTGCGGATGGCGGAACCCTTCTTGACGACGATATGGACGGTTTCGGGGTAAAGGTTGGCGATGGCGCGCAGTTCGTCGACCTTCGGGCGTCCCTGGTAGACGCCGGTACCGGTATAGGCCCAGGTCGCGACGTCGGACTGGCTGAAGCCGGATTCCATCGATCCGCCGACGATCCCATTGACGTTAGCAACCGACCCGTTGGTGGCGACGGCCGAGGCATCGAGGCTGCCCGAGGAGATCGCGTTGGCGATCAGCCCGCCCACCGGATAATAGGTCCCGGCCGTGCCGCCGGTGCCGATCCGGAAGAACTGCTTGGTCTGGGCCTGGACCCCGAACGGCAGGAGCAGCGTTGCGGCCCCCGCGAGGCCGAACTGGACGAAATGGCGACGGGGGAGATGCATGGCGGGTGCTCCGTGCGATGCGGGAAGATCCTGCTTAGCACGGGGGGCGTGGCGCGATGAAGGGTGTTCAGGCGGGGAGGAAAGAGCAATCGCGCATGCATCCTTTCCTGTCCGCGCATGCACCCGCTCCCGTCTTCCCGTGCCCACACGCCCCCTTCCCCGTCTTCCCGTCCGCACATGCCCCCTTTCGCGTCATGGCCGGGCGTGACCCGGCCACCCGCCCCCCGCCGGTGCCACCGCGTTGGACCACCGCCATCGCGTGGGTGGCCGGGTCGAGCCCGGCCATGACGGGAAAGGGGGCGGGCCAGATGTGGGTTGTATCCCCCTACTTCGGCCTCCAGAGCCGGACTACTTCGCCTCCAGCGTCGGATAAGCCCCATCGACCACCCGCCACCGTTCCAGCACCATCTCCCGGATCGTGCGCCGCATGACCTTCCCCTGCGCGTTCCGCGGCAGCTCCGGCAGCATCAGCAGCGCGCGGGGGTGCTTGAACCGGGCGATCTCCCCCAACGCCGCCTGGGCGCGGGCGGGCCAATCGGGGTCGGTCGTCTCGGCCACGGCGATCACGATCTCCCCCCAGTACTCCGACGGCACCGACAGGACGGACACCGCGCCCGTCCCCGCCGTTCCGGTCAGGACCCTCTCGATCTCCTCCGGGTAGAGCTTGTAACCCCCTGATTTGATGACATCGGCCAGCCGCCCGACCAGGTGCAGCCGTCCCCGTGCGTCAACCCGGCCGAGGTCCCCGGTGTCATGGAACCCGTCCGCCGGCAGCGGGTGAAACCCCGCCGAGTCCAGGTGCCCCTCATACATATGCCGCCCGCGCAGGAAGACCTCTCCCACCCCATCGGTCCCAAGGACCGCCCCGGCCTCGTCCTGGATCTGCACCTCCACCCCCGTGCCCGGCCAGCCGACGCAGACGCCATCCCCGTCCTGGGGTTCGGCGTAGTAGGCGTCCGTCTCAACCGGAGGCAGGACGGTGATCGGGTTGATCATCTCGGTCTTGCCATAGGTGATCCGCACCACCGGCCCGAACATCGCCCGCGCCTTCTGGTACAGCGACGGCAGCAGCGACGCGGTGCCGCAGAAGATCGTGCGGATGCCGGGGACCGTCCGTCCCTCATACGCGCCGACGATCCTGGCCAGAGGCGTCGGCGGGGCAAAGATGTGATCCACCATCCCGTGGTCCAGCGCATCCTTCACCTTCGGCAGGTCCACCCCATCCAGCAGCCAGGCCGTCGCCCCCCGCTCATGGAACCCTTGCGCCAGCAGCCCCGCCCCATGAACGAAGGGGGTCATCAGCAGGACGGCGCTGCCCGGCCCCGGCATCGTCTCGAAATGAGCGCGTTGCAGCAGCGACCCGATCCAGCGCGCCGCATGGGAGTAGACGATCGCCTTGGGCCGCCCGGTGGTGCCGGACGTGAACAGGATCCGCCCATGCGCCGCCCCCGCCACGGATGGCAGCGCGGCCAGGTCGCCCGGTTCGTCCGGGATATCCTCGACCACGATCACCTGGCAGGCCAGCGCCTGGAACGCCGCCGCCTGCGCCTTGGTGGTGACGACCCGGCGCACCCCGGCGATGCCGATGCAGTAGGCCTTCTCGGCGTCGGAATAGCTCGCATTCAACGGCGTCTCCGCCACCCCCGCGATCCGCAGCCCGACCGAGGCCCAGACGGCGTCGAGCGAGTTCCGCAACGAACTCGCCACCGGTTCGCCATGCACCGCCCCCTCCGCATGCAGGATCATGGCCAGCCGAGCGGCCTTGCCCGCCATGGTGGAGAAGGTCAGCGCGTTGGTCCCGTCATGGGCGGCGATGCGGGGGCCATGTTCCCCGACGACCGAGGCGAGATCACGCGCCCAGGGAATGGTGTCGATCATCGGACCGGGGCCTGGGAAACATGTGAAATCAGGGGTGTATGGGGCAAAGGCATGCTTGGGTCTCCACCGTCCGCGGGTCCCGGATGGGGCGCCGGGTCTTACGACCAGGGGTGGGGTGTGTCCAGGGTTGGGGGGTGGGCTTGCCTCTCCCCAGCGTCATCCCTGGCCTGAATGCGACGCGTTGAATGGCCGGGGCGAGGAGCGGTTCAGCGTGGATGGAGACGCACCGGCGCCGGCCCCCCTCCGTCATGGGCGGGCCCGACCCGCCCATCGCCAGGGACTCCGCCGTCGAGGGTTCCCCCGCCCATTCAGCCACCTGCGTCCCGGGCGATGGCCGGATCAAGTCCGGCCATGACGATGGGAGAGCGACGGTCGCCCCGCGCTCCCTCAAGCCTATCGGGACATCCTCAGGCCAGCCGTGACGTCAAAAACGAAATCAACCCCCGCACCTTCGGTGACGCCGCCCGGTGCGCCGGGCACACCGCGTCCAGCGTCCCGGACGGAGGCAGGTAATCCCGCAGGATCGCCACCAGCCGGCCAACCCGCAGATCGTCCTCCACAAGGAACATTGGCGCCACCAGGATCCCTGCCCCGGCGTGCGCGGCGCCACGCCGCAGCAGGCCATTGTCGGATTTCAGGTGGCCGCTGACCGGCACCTCCACCTCGCCCTTCGGTCCCGTGAACCGCCAGATATCCCCCGGGTGCCGCATGTCCGTCAGGCAGGTGTGCCGGCTCAGATCGGCAGGCGTTTCCGGCACGCCGCGATGCGACAGATACCCGGGTGCCGCGCAGACCACGAACGGGATCGGCGCCAGCGACTGCACCACCAGCCCGGCCTGCACAGCCGGATCATCCCCGACATAGCCGATGCGGATCGCGAGGTCGTACCCCTCCTCGATCACATCCACCGGCCGGTCGGACAGGATCACGTTCAACGACAGCTCGGTGTTCATCTGCATGAACTCCACCGCCAGCGCGCCCAGCCGCGTGCTGCCGAAGGCGACCGGCGCGCTGATCCGCAGGCTGCCCCGCAGCAGGGCATCGGGCTTCCCGCTCTGCCGAGCCGCCTCCATGTCTTCGAGGATGCGGGTGCATTGGGCGAAGAAGTTCTCACCGGTCTCGGTCAGGCTGACGCGCCGCGTCGTGCGGTTCAGCAGCCGAGCGCCGATCCAACCCTCCAATGTCTGCACATGTTTGCTGGCGGTCGCCTGGGAGATGCCCAAGTCCCGCGCCGCGGCCGAGAAGCTGCGCGCGACAACAACGCGCGCGAACACTTCCATGCTCGTCAATCGGTCCACTGCATCTACCCCGGTTCCCGGCTCGGCCTTTTGCATTGTGGCCGCTGCAGGGGCGTCTTCGCTCAATCCAACGGCGAGCGCAAGAAACCTGTGGACCGATTACTATTCGTTACACAATGTTCAGGAAGCCGATTGCGGCAGGCGCATCCACGACGGGATGACGGCTGTCAGCGTGGCGTCACCACACGATAGTATGCCGCCCATTGATTCCAGCCGCAAAACGGCAAGCCCAACCTGGTCCCGCGCCGACCGCATCGTGCCGACCTCCCGCCCGTCCTGCATGATCGGCGTGCCCGGCGGAGGCGGCGTGCCGGCGATCGACACCGGCACCAGCCGGCGCTTCACCAGGCCGCGGTAGCGGGTGCGGGCGGTCAGCTCCTGGCCCATGTAGCAGCCCTTGGTCCAGGACACGCCCGAAAGCTCATCGAAGCCGGCTTCCAGCAGGACGCTCTTCTCCGCCTCCAGATCGCGCGAACCATCCGGCAGCCCCAGCGCGATGCGGTGGCGGTCCCAGTCGATCTCCAGCGCGGTCGAGGACAGGGATTCGCGCGTGATCAGCCGCCACCCGGCGTCGGGAAGGCGCGGATCGGGGGCGATGATGGCCTCGGTCTCGGGCTTCCCGGACCAGGCGACATACACATGCAGGGCGGGTTCGAGGCGCACGGTCACCTTGGCGCGCAACCGGAACCGCGACAGCCGGGTCACCAGCATGGCGGCCTGGTCCCGTTCGGTGTCCAGCAGCAGCCGGTCGCCATCCGCGAGGATGAAGAAATCCGCCAGCCACTTCCCTTGCGGCGTCAGCAGCGCGGCCCACACGGCTCGGCCGGGCGCTACCTCCGCCACGTCGTTCGACACCAGGCCTTGCAGGAAGGAAACACGGTCCTCCCCCTCAACCGCTATCACCGCCCGTCCGGGCAAAGCCGCGAGTCTTGTCATACCGCATTAGGTGGTATTCACGCACCGCGCCGCAAGAAGTGCTATGCGCCGTCGATGCTGCGAGGTCCGGGATCCGAATGCGAATCGCCCAGGTAATGGCCGGTGCCTCCACCGGTGGGGCGGAACTGTTCTACGAGCGCCTGACCGCCGCCCTGGCGCGCGCGGGGGAACAGGTCCTGCCCATCATCCGCCGCGACCCCGGGCGAGCCGGACGGCTGCGGGCCGAGGGGCTCCAGCCGGTGGAACTGAGCTTCGGCGGCCCGCTCGACCTGCTGACCGCGCCGCGGCTGGGGCGGACGCTGCGGGAGTTCGCGCCCCGCGTCACGGTGGCCTGGATGAACCGGGCGGCCCATTTCACGCCGCAGGGAGGCTGGGTGCTGGCCGGGCGGTTGGGTGGGTTCTACGACCTGGGCTACTACCGCCGCTGCGACCACCTGATCGGCAACACGCGCGGCATCGTCGACTGGATCACCGGCCAGGGCTGGCCCGCCCACCGGGCGCATTATCTGCCGAACTTCGTGCCCGACATGATGGGGGCCGACCCCGCTCCCCTGCCCTGCCCGCCTGGCGCGCCGGTGGTGCTCGCCCTGGGCCGGCTGCATCGCAACAAGGCCTTCGACACGCTGATCCGCGCGCTGCGCCACATGCCCGGCATCCATGCGGTGATCGCCGGCGAAGGCTCCGAGCGCGTCGCCCTGACCGCGCTGGCGCAGTCCGAGGGCGTGGCCGACCGCCTGCATCTGCTGGGCTGGCGCCAGGACACGGCCGCCCTGCTCGCCGCCTGCGACGTGATGGTCTGCCCCTCCCGTCATGAACCCCTGGGCAATGTCGTGATCGAGGGCTGGTCCGCCCGCCGCCCCGTGGTCGCCGCTGCCTCCCAGGGTCCCAGCGAACTGATCGTGTCGGGAGAAAGCGGGCTGCTGACCCCGATCGACAACGCCGCCGCCCTGGCGGACGCGATCCGCGGCATCATCGGCACCCAGGCCGGCACCACCCTGGCGGCGGCCGGGAGACTTCGATACGAGAGCGAATTCGCCGAGGCCCAGGTCGTGGAGCGCTGGCGGCGGTTTCTGGCCACCGCGGAGAAAGCCAGCGCGGAGAAAAGCTGAATGTGCGGCATCGCCGGCCTGATCCTGTCCTCGGGCGCCGCGCCGCCGGACCCGGCGACCCTGACCACCCTGATCGAGGCGCTGCGCCACCGCGGCCCCGACGGCAACGGCCAGACGGTCGTGGGCCGCGTCGCGCTGCTGCACAACCGGCTGTCGATCATCGACCTGGTGACCGGCGACCAGCCGCTGTTCGCCGGCCACGCCGCCCTGGTCGCGAATGGAGAGATCTACAACTACCGCGAACTGCGCGCCGCCATGCCGGAGGTGGCCTTCGCGACGAACAGCGACTGCGAACCGCCGCTGCATGTCTGGCTGCAATCGGGGCCGGACTATGCCCGTCAGTTGCGCGGCATGTACGCGATCGCGATCCATGAACGGGCACAGCGCAGCGTCACCCTCACCCGCGACGCCTTCGGCATCAAGCCGCTGTATATCGCCCAGGTGACGGGCGGGCTGGCCTTTGCCTCCGAACCCCAGGCGCTGCTGGAATCGGGGCTGGTCGCGCGCCGGGTCCGGGCCTCCGCGCGGGAAGAATTGCTGCAACTTCAGTTCACCACCGGCGCGGATACGATCTTCGAGGGGATCCAGCGCCTGCTGCCGGGGGAAACCCTGACCTGCATCGATGGCGCGATCCTCGGCCGCCGCCGCGTCTCCGCCATCCCCGACGGCCCGCCCGAGACCATCACCGAGGACGCGGCGCTGGAACGGCTGGATCGCGCGTTGATGGAGAGCGTCGATCTGCACCAGCGCAGCGACGTGCCCTATGGGATGTTCCTGTCCGGCGGGATCGACAGTTCCACCCTGATCACCCTGATGTCGCGGCTCAACACCGAACCCGTGATGGCCTTCACCGCCGGCTTCGACGTGGCGGAAGCGGCCGATGAACGGGATTTGGCGGCCACCGTTGCCCGAGCCGTGGGCGCCAGGCACGAGTCGATCGAGATTACAGAGGCGATGGTATGGGAACACCTGCCCGAGATCGTCGCCGCGATGGACGATCCCGCCGCCGACTATGCGATCATCCCGACCTGGTTCCTCGCCAGGCGCGCCCGCCAGGATGTGAAGGTGGTGCTGAGCGGAGAGGGAGGGGACGAAATCTTCGCCGGCTATGGCCGATACCGCTCCGCCATGCGCCCCTGGTGGCTGGGCGGGCGGGCGATGTGGACGCACGGGCATTTCGACAAGGTGGATGTCCTGCGGGAGAAGCCCCGCGCCTGGCGCGACGGGATGGCCGCCGCCGAACTGGCCGCGGCCGAGGGCGGACGCTCCCGCCTGGCCGCCGCGCAGGCCTTCGACATGGCCGATTGGCTGCCGCATGACCTGCTACTGAAGCTGGATCGCTGCCTGATGGCGCATGCGGTGGAGGGACGGACCCCGTTCCTGGATGCCGGCGTCGCGGCGGCCGGGTTCCGCCTGCCGGATGAGCTGAAGCTGCGCGGGCGGATGGGGAAATGGATCCTCCGCAAGTGGCTGGAGAAGAACCTGCCGGTCGCCCGGCCCTTCGCGCCTAAGCAGGGTTTCACCGTGCCGGTGGGGGCCTGGATCAAGGGCAAGGGCGATGTGCTGGGGCCTCTGGTCGCCGCTCAGCCAGGGATTGCCGAGATCGCGCATCCGGACCGCGTGAAGGCTCTGTTCAGCAACATCACCCGCTGGCGGCATGGCTTCGCCTGCTGGCTGCTGCTGTTCTACGCGCTGTGGCACCGGCGGCACATCCTGGGGCTGCCGCCGGCGGGGGATGTGTTCCAGACGCTCTCGGCGCGGTAGGCGGCGTTCTGTAATGTGGTCATATTGAACCGCGGGCCTCGTCCAGTGCCCGAGCTGAGGAAACGTCTCGCATGAAAACCGTTGCTGCCGTCCAAACCGCCCTGAACGCTGACCTCACCCTCGCCGAGATCGACCTGCCCGATCCCGCGCCCGACCAGGTCACCGTCAAGCTCTATTCGAGCGGCGTGTGTCATTCCCAGTTGCACCAGATGCACAACGGCGATCTCGGCCGCCCTCTGCTGCTCGGTCATGAGGGGACGGGCGTGGTGACGCGCATCGGCCGCGAGGTCACGCATCTGAAGGTCGGCGACCTGTGCATCGTGACCTGGGTACCGCGCACGCCCATCCGCGGCGCCTTCCCACGCTCGGTCACCGGCGCGACCTTCCGGGGTGAGGTCGCGCATGGCGCCGTCTATACCTGGGCGCGCGATGTGCAGGTCAGCAAGGAACTGGTGGTGAAGATCGCCAACGACCAACCGCGTGACCTGAGCTGCATTGTCGGCTGCGCGGTCCTGACTGGCGCTGGTGCCGTGCTGCACACGGCGGGCGTGCGCGCCGGCCAGTCGGTTGCCGTGTTCGGCGCGGGCGGCGTCGGTCTGTCGGCGATCCAGGCCGCCGCCATCGTCGGCGCCTACCCCATCATCGCCGTCGACCTCGACGACACGAAGCTCGAATTCGCTCGGCAGTTCGGCGCGACCCATACCGTGAATGCCTCGGGCAACACCGATGCGGTCGTGGCGATCCGTGACATGACGAACGGCGGCGTTGACTACGCCTTCGACGCGATTGGTCGGCAGCGGACGATCGAGCAGATCCTGCAGGCGACGCGCTCCGGTGGCGT
>CANJSR010000144.1 GCA_947476855.1 Acetobacteraceae bacterium | reverse complement strand
GTGGCATCGGGGCCGACGCCCAGCGCGATGATCCGCCCGTTGCGGACGCCGACATCGGTGAGCTCGATGGCCCAGGGCAGGACGCAGGTCCCGTTGCGGATGATCAGGTCGTAATGCGCGGGCATGGCTGGGTCTCTTTCCCGTTCGGATCGAGGGAGGAAATACCACTTGTTGGGTGGGTTGGGTATTGGGTGGGGGTGGCTGACCCTGCCCATGTGCCCCTAAACCATGTTATTGGCTCCCATCCTGATCGGCGCATCCCCATGCTGGATACCCGCGACATCCCCGCGCTGCTGCGTTCGGCTCTGCCGGCCCTTCGAGAAGAATGGCCCATCCGGTCGCTGGCCCTGTTCGGCTCGCGCACGCGGGATGATGCCACGCCTGACAGCGACCTTGATGTGCTGGTCGAGTTCGCGCGTCCCATTCCATTGTCGTCATTTCTTGCCCTGGAAGAGCGGCTGGCCGCGATCACCGGGCTGCGCGTCGACCTGGTCGCGGCGGCGGCGTTGAAACCTCATATCGGGGCGAGGGTCCGGGCCGAGGCGATGATGCTTTGACCGCGCCTCTCGACCTCGCGGCGCTGCTTACGGGCCCCCGGCTCCATCTGGCCCTTGCGTCTCCCCCGCCAGCATCCGCGCCAGCCGGTCGAATTCCGCCACCGACAGCGTCTCCGCCCGCCGTTCGGCGTCGATTCCCGCGCGGGCCAGCAGGGCCTCTCCACCCAGCCCCTTCAGCGATCCGCGCAGCATCTTCCGCCGCTGGCCGAAGGCGGCGGCGGTCAGGCCCTCCATCACCTTGAACAAAGCCGGCCCCGGCTGTTCGGCATGCGGCGTCAGCACGACGACCGCCGACCACACCTTGGGAGGGGGCACGAAGGCCGCGGGCGGGATCCGCATGACGACCGAGACCGCGCACAGCCACTGCGCCAGCACCGACAGCCGGCCATAGGCCGACGTGGAGGGTTCGGCGCCGATGCGTTCCGCGACCTCCTGCTGGAACATCAGCGTGAACCGCTCGAACGACGCCGCCTGCCGCAGCCAGCCGACCAGCAATGGGGAGGCGACGTTGTAGGGCAGGTTGGCGATGATCTGCCGCGGCGCCGGGGTCAGCGAGGCGGCGTCGATCCGCAGGGCATCGGCCTCTATCACATGCAGCCGTCCGGCCGCCTGCTCCGCCAGTTCGTGCATCGCGGCGACGGCCCGCCGGTCAAGCTCGATCGCCGTCACGTCCACGGCGTCGCTGGCCAGCAAGGCGCGGGTCAGGCCGCCCGGGCCTGGTCCGATCTCGATCACATGCCGGCCGGTCAGCGTCCCGGCCTCCCGCGCGATGCGGGCGGTCAGGTTGGCGTCGAGGAGGAAGTGCTGGCCCAGCGAGTGGCGCGCGTTCAACCCATGGCGGGCGATGACGTCGCGCAGGGGGGGCAGCTCGGTCACCACCCGTGTCCGGGGCGCGGCTTGCGGCCGAACCCCTTCCACGCGTCCCGCGAGGGCGCCACCAGGATCAGGTCCGGATCTGGATGGTCGCCTGCCGGCGCAGGTCCCGCAGCAACTGGCGGGACAGGAGCTCCACCCGCTCATTCAACAGATAGCGCTGGATTTCCTGCTTGGTCATGGTCGCCATGACCTTCTGCTCCCGGGTGCAGATCACCACGACGGCGATGCCATCGGGGCTGACCAGCGGCTCCGACGGCTTGCCGATCGGCAGGGCGGCCAGGATCGCGCGGAACTGCGGCGGAGAGACGCCCTCCAGCCGGATTTCCCCCGGATCAACCGGGCGGTTGGGATCGGTGGTGCGGCCGATCTGCTCGATCTGCTCACAGCCACGCGCCGTGTTGGAAATGCCGCGCGCCCGTTCCAGCACCTGCTTCTGCTGCTCGGTTGGCGCCTGCGGGTTCAGCGGAGAGGAGAATGGCAGGAACACCTGGCGCAGGGTCAGGGCGGTGCCCATCTCGCGGCCGATTTCCCGCTTGCCGAACAGCGTGACGATCGAGAAGCCGCCCGGCACCTTGACCGGGTTGCTGATCGCGCCAGGCGGCATCTGGGTCACCAGGTCGGCGACGCCGGGGTCGAGCTGACTGAGCTGCACCCAGCCGCGGTCGCCGCCTTCCAGCGCGCCCTGCGACTGGCTGAACTGGGCGGCGACGATCTGGAACGGAGCGCCGTGGCGCAGTTCCCCGATCACCGTCTCGGCGAAGCGCTGGGCATCTGCGGTCTGCGCCGGGTCGTCGATCGGGATGAAGATTTCACCCACCCGGTACTCCGACTTGCCGACAAGCTGGTCCAGCAGGCGCTGCTGCGCGTCGACATCGGCCTCGGTGATGTTGCCGCGTTCGCCCATCTGCTCCCGCAGGACCTGGGTCCAGGCGAGTTGGGCGCGGATCTGGCTGATCAGGGTGCGCTGGCCGACACCGTCGACGGACAGGCGCATCCGCAGCATGCCGGGGGGCATGTTGTTGCGCTGCTCGATATCGCGGATCGCGGCGGCGATGGCCTGGTCGGGAATGATGACCTTGCGCCGCTGCGCTTCCTGCATCCGGAGCCGTTCATCGACCAATTGGCGGACGATCTGCGGCTTCAGGCGGTCGATGATGTCGGTGGACAGCCGCATGCCGGTGGACAGGGCGAACAGGCGGGCGCGGTTGTCCACGTCGCCGGTGCTGATCACATCGGTGTTGACGACCGCGATGATCCGATCGCCCGGCAGCTTGTTCGCCGGCGTGGCGGCCGCCGGCTGGGCTGGCCGCGGTTGGGCCGCCAGTGGCTGCGGGAGCGTGGTGACCGCAAGCAACGCCGCCGCCAACCGGGGCAGCCATCGATGCGGCACGAAATAGGCAGACGGCATACGCTAGCTCTCCCGGTTCTACAGCGCGCGATACCCGAACTCGCCAAGGGTCTTGAGCGTGAACAGCAGCAGGACGGTGGTCGAGCCGTTGTCGTCGTTCAACGACGTATTGCGGCGATATACACGCAGATCGAAAATGAAACACTCGTCCTCGTAGATCAGGTCGGCTCCATAGGCGACCAGGCGCTTGCGCGACAGGTCCTGGCGGGCATAGCCCTGGAAGCGGACCTTGCCCCAGTCGGAGGACACCCCGGCGATGATCTCGTTCCGCGCCTGATAGTAGTCGCTGGTGGACGGCGGCGGCGGCGCCTGATCGTAGTAGCTGTAGGGGTTGGTGGATGAATAGAAATATCCGCCGGTGACGCGGAATTCCTTGACGCCGAAGCTGGTCGTCGCCTCGGCCATGCGGGTGGCCATGTTGGTTTTGTCGAGCCGGGTCCTGTAGGTCAGGTCCAGATAGCGGTTCGGCGTGAAGGTGCCGCGCAGGACGACGTCGGAGACCTTGTCGCGCAGCCCGGACCCGACCGGGAAGACGGTATTCTCGGTCGTGCGGTAGGACTGGCCGATGATCCCCTCGAACGCGGTGCCGTTCAGGTACCAGGCCGCGCGCAGGCCCAGATTGGCGCGCACGCCGCCTTCCAGCCGGTCGACGCCGGGGAAGCGGTTGAAGCCGAACAGGTTGGCGTCCGAGAACTCGAAATCCAGGCTGTCCTCGTTTGGGTAGCGGCTGTTCTGGCTGTCGCCGGTCTGCGGCGCGACGATGACCTGGGCGATCGGCTCGATCACCTGGGTGCCCCAGCTGCCCGAGCGGCGGGCGAAGGGCCAGCGGAAGTCGACCGCCATCTGCGGCAGCGCCCGCGCCGTCGACACGCTGCCCCCGGTGCCGAAGGTGGGCTGGGAGTTGAGGTGCGTCGCGTCATAGGCGATCACGTCGTTGCGCAGCGAAATCTTCCACAGATCGCCCAGCGCGCCGGTGAACGGCCGCTCCCACGTCATCGACAGCTTGGCGCGCCTGGTCGTGGTGCCGTCGCTGCGCATCACGTTGAATGCGTCCATGCTCGCGATCGTCCGCCCGCCGAACCGGTCGGGCAGGCCGAAATAGCTGTACTGGGCGCGCGGCAGCACGATCGGCAGCTTGGAGGAGGGCGAGGATGTGTTCAGCGACTGGTAGCCCTTGGCGTCGACACGGGCATAGGCCCCCTGGCCGAATCCCTCGGTGAAGACCTGGCTGGTCAGCAGGTTGAGGTTGCCGGCGAAGGACGCCGCCCGGTTGAAGTTCAGCAGGTAACGGACCGAGGAGGCGCGGTTGACGTCGAAGCCCCAGCGCCAGGTGTCGTCGATGCTGAACTGCCCGCGCGAGGCGATGGCGCCCTGGATCGAGTTGTCGGTGTAGCCAACGGACGGGTTCAGGACCAGCGTGCCGTTGTTGAACCGCCGCCGGTATTCGACGTTCAGGTCGGGGCCCGAGCGGGTGGTGACCGTCGGCACGATCGTCGCATCGGACTGGTCGTCGATCACCCAGAAATAGGGCTGGCTGTAGAAGGCGCCGATATTCGACCCCACGCCCATCGACGGCGGCAGGATGCCGGACGCCCGCTTCACCGACGGATCGGGATGCCAGAAATATGGCGCATAGGCGACCGGCAGGCCGTAGATCTCGAGCGTCGCGTCCTGGTACTCGATGATCTTCTTTTCCTGGTCCTGCACCGCGGTCCGGGAGCGCACCTGCCAAAGCGGCGGGCGGGTCGGGTCCGTCGCGCACAGGTCGCAGGTCGAGTAGACCACGTGCGACAATTCGTTGATCGTCCCGTCGGTGCGGCGCGCGCCGTTGGCTGCCAGGCGGCCGTTTTCCGTGAGCAGCGCGCTCATTTCCTTCAGCACGCCGTCGCGCATGTTGCGCGACATCTCGGCGTAGTCGGCGAACATCACCTGGCCGTCGGGCTCCATCAGCACGACGTTGCCGTGCGCGGCCGCGACGCCGGTGTTGCGGTCGAAGGTGATCTTGTCGGCCCGCAGCACGCGGTCGTTCTGCCACGCCTCCACCCGGCCGCGGGCGATGACCAGCGCGTTGGCCCGGTCGTACTCCACCTCATCGGCGTTGAATGTCACGGGATCGGAGGACGACGCCGTCCGGGCCGTCGCGAAATTGCCAAGCTGCGCCTGGGCGGATCCGGACGCCGCGAGAAGGGCCAGGACGAGCCAGGGGGCGGCTCGTGACAGGATGGGAGCGCGCGCCATGGTCAACCGTCTTCCGTGTGCAGCAGCAGGGCAACCGTCAGCATAAGCCCCGCGAGCGTCGGTGCCCAGGCCGCGAGCACAACGGGCAGGACGCCGGACTGCCCGAACTCTCCGGCGATCTTGGAGGCGAGGAACAAGGCGAACCCGGCGGCGACACCGCTGCCGATCATCCGCGCCACGCCGCCCCGGCGGGCCGGGCGCATCGAGAAGCCGGCGGACAGCAGCGCCATCGTGCCGGCCAGCACCGGCAGCGCCAGCAGCGCCTGGAAATGCAGCCGGTGGCGGATCGAGGAAAACCCCGACCGGTCGAGCAGCGCGATGAAGTCCGGCAGCGACCAGATCGACAGCGTGTCGGGGGAGGCAAAGCTGTCCTGGATGCGCGACACGGTCAGGTCGGTCGGCAGGGCGATCGTCTCGGGCGGCTCGGGCAACTGCTCGGGGCGGATCGCGCGGGCGTCCTCCAGCTTCCAGGCGCCGGCGACCAGCGTGCCGGACGGGGCCTCGATCCGCGACAGCAGGCGGTCCTGCGGGTCGAGCCGGAAGACGCTGATGCCCTGGGCGGACAAAGTGCGGTCCTTCACCTCCACCCTGCGGGCGTGGATGATCGCGACGCCCTTGGGCACCACGCCGCTGTCCGCCTGGCGCAGCCACAACTGCCCGCCGTTCAGCGACATCGGCCCGCCGCCGGTCCGCAGATAGGTGTTGTCCAGCGACTCGGCCCTGGCCAGCATCACCGAGGAGACGGGGCTGAGCCCGGCGGTCGCGAACAGCCCCAGGACCACGGCACACAGCGTGGGGGCGGCCAGGAACTCCCACGCCGAGACGCCGGAGGCCCGCGCGATGATCAGCTCCGACGACCGGGTCAGGCGCCAGAAGCACAGGATGCCGCCCAGCAGAATCGCGAAGGGCAGGATCTGCATCGCGATATAGGGCAGGCGCAGGGCCGCGATTTCCGACACCAGGCCGAAGGTGGCGTCGGGCTTGGTGGCGGAGCGGCGCAGCAGCTCGATGAAGTCGAACATCACCACCAGCCCGGCCAGCGCCAGCAGCATGCCCAGCACCGCGCCCAGGAACTGGCGGGAGATGTAGATCGACAGGGTGGCGATCGCGACCATCTTCTCAGGCGGCCTGTGCCGTCTGGGGCGTTCGGCGGGCGGTCGTGCGGGCCGCCATGGGCGCGTACAGCAGCCAGGCGGCGGCCACCCCGGGGGCGAGCGCGTGGACCCACATCAGCGGGATCAGGGTGTTGTCGCGGGCGGCGAAGTTGCTGATCCCGAGGCCCGCGCCCAGCAGCGCCACGACCGTCAGCACGGTCAGGAACGGCCGCAGGACGCCGCCATGCCGGCGGAACGTGCCGGCCAGCGCCGCGTACAGCGCCACCAGCGTATAGGACAGCGTGGTCAGGGGCATGGTCAGGCGCTTGTGCCCCTCGGCGATCCAGCGCGGCACGTCGCGCGGATTGGGCGGGGACGGGTGCAGCAGTTCGGACAGCGACACTTCGGCCATTTCGCGGAAGCGGGCGCCGGTTTCGCGGGCGGCCTCGGTCAGGTCGATCTCGTTCTGCTGGAAGGTCAGGATGTTCAGCCGCCCGGTCTGGTGGTCGATCTCCTGCCGGCTGCCGTTGAACAGCAGCACCCGGGGGCCGCGTGGACCCTCCAGCAACTGACCGCGTTCGGCCAGGATCGTCGCATGCGCCGTGCCGTCGCGGGCGTCGTCGACCATGATGCCGCTCATGCCGCCATCGGTGTCGCGGGTGCGGACATAGACGGTCAGCTTGTCGGAAATGCTGGTGAACACCCCCTCCTGCAGCAGGAAGGCGGCGATCGTGTTGCGGATTTCCCACTGGTAGGCGCGGAACTGGAACAGCGTCGACGGAACGACCCACAGGCTGAGCGAATAGCCCGCCAGCACCGCCAGCATCGAGACCACGAGCGCGGGGCGCGACAGCGCGAAGGGGGACAGGCCGACCGAGCGCATCACCGTCAGCTCCCGGTCCCCGGACAACCGGTAGTAGATGAACTGGACCACGACATAGGTGGTGATCGGTACGATCACGACCAGGAAGCTCGGGATCAGCAGGCCGGTCAGATGCAGGAACACCGCGATCGACAGGCCGCGGTTCACCACAAGCTCCACGAACCGCAGCGACTGGGTCAGCCAGACCAGCGCCGTCAGCCCGCCGGTCACCACGATCAGCGCCAGCAGCAATTGCCGGAACACGTAGTGGTCAAGCCGGGTGATCAGCTTCCCACGACGTGACAAGGGTGGGCGGGCGACGGGCGACAGCATGGTGGGGTTTCTGAGGCACCCCGGACTCCGATGCAACCCGGATATCCATGGCCCTGTTTTCTCAGGCGATCAGACGGTTCCAGCGCGCCCGCAGCCGGACGCCGGGGCGGGGGTCGTGGGGGGGCGGGTCCGGGGGGGACGGGTCGTGGCCGTTCGCGGACCCATTCCCTGGTCCATTCCCTGGTCCGCCCCCTGGCGGCGCGTGTTCGACGGGTGGAACCGTGGGGTCATAGTCGGCGACCATCCGAACCCGCGGCCAGAGCATGCCCCTCATCCGCCGGTGGTAGTCCATGGCACCCGCGCCCGTCAGCCACGACTGCGTCGCCCGCGTCGCCCCGCGCATCGCCACCGACACCCCATCGGCCAGCAGCGAAGACAGCACCGCCGCCTGGTCGCCGATCCGGAACAGCCCGTCATGATCGGTCGCGCGCACGCGGTGGAGGAAGCCCAGCGGGATATCCGCCGCCACCAGCGGATGCGCCAGCAGCGGGACCGAACCGTCGAGCCGGCGGGCCAGATGCGGGCTGCGCGCCTCGATGGCGGCTCTGATCGTGTCCCAGGAATCGTCCTTGGGGCGGCGGCGCAGCAGCAGGCACAGCGTGACCTGGTCGTGCTCCACCCGTTGCAGGGCGGCCTGGCCGGTCGGGAAGACCATCATCTCCACCAGCCCCGTCAGAGCGTCGCGCTGGTCGGCGCGCAGCCGCAGAGACATCCGGTAGCCGGTCACCCCGCTGGGCTTCGGCACCGGGATCAGCGTCCTCGGGTCCGGGCGGCCGGTCGCCAGGAACACGGTCCCGGTGGTCAGTGTCCCCCGCTGGGCTGTCTCGATCACCAGGTCCTGGCCGTCGGCGCGCGGCGGGCGGGCGGCGTCCCCGCGGATCAGGTCGACGCCGTTGGCCAGGCACTGGCGCAGCAACGCTTCGTCAAAAATGCGGCGGGACAGCCCCAGGGCGTGGAACGGCAACCGTGTCTCGATGACGCTGTCGCGGCGGATCACGCGGACATGGCCAACCGCGCGGGCACCGAGGGCGGCCAGCGGCACTCCCATGGTTTCCGCCAGCCGGGACGCGGTGGCGCCGAGGAAGTCACCGCACACCTTGTCGATGGGACCGCCCGCACGCTCGATCAAGGTGACGGCCTGGCCGGCTTTCCGCAGGGCGAGGGCGGCGGTGGCGCCGGCTGGGCCCCCTCCGATGATCACCGGCGGTCGCATGGCGCTCCCGTGCTGTTCGCATGTTGGCCGTTCGAACGCTGGACGGCCGAGCGGCGGGCGGCGGGGCGGGGCCGGGCCGGGTCGGGACGCAAGAGGAGGCGGATGCGCGGAACGGGCAACGCTTGCTACTCCAGCAGCCGAGACCGGCGGCGTGGCTATTTTCTGTCAGATGCCACGCCGAATGTGAACAACGATTGCCGTTACCTGTCGTATGTGACGAAACGTGATGCTGCGCGTCGGGACGATTGGTCCTATCGGTGCCCCCACGTCATGCCGCCCGCACGGTTTTTCGCCGTTTCCATCAGGGACGTCCTGGTTGGCGGGCCGGATCCCGCCCTCCGGCCGGCTCCTCGCCGGACCCGCGGGGCACCCTGACGGCGAACACGAAGCGGCGGGCGGCCCACGCCGCAATGTACGGTAGCGATTTGCAAGACACCTGGGGCCGGCTGCGCCCGGGACAACGCAGCCTTGAATCAGCCCGGCAGCAGCACCGTGGCGACCGCCTGCGCGGCAATCCCCTCACCCCGTCCGGTGAAGCCCAGTCTCTCGGTCGTCGTGGCCTTCACCGAGACCTGGTCCACCGCCACCCCCATCAGGTCCGCGAGCCGTTCCATCATCGCCGCGGCGTGGGGGGCAATTTTCGGCCGCTCACAGATCAGGGTGACATCCACATTGGCCAGCCGCCCGCCGCGCGCCGCGATCCGTTCCGCGGCGTGGCGCAGGAAGCGGGCGCTGTCGGCGTCCTTCCACGTCGCCTCGGAGGGTGGAAAATGGCGGCCGATATCGCCCTCGGCCAGCGCGCCGTAGATCGCGTCGCACAAGGCATGGATACCCACATCCGCGTCCGAATGACCGGCCAGGCCCTTGTCGTGCGGCACCTGGACGCCGCACAGGAACAACGGCCGCCCCTCGGTCAGGACATGCACGTCAAAGCCCGTGCCGACGCGGGGGATCATCACAGGCGCCATGGCACGCTCCAACCGAGGCAGGTCCTCGGGGTAGGTCAGCTTGATGTTGTCGTCCGAGCCAGGAACGATCGCCACACGCTCCCCCGCCGCTTCCAGCAAGGAGGCATCGTCGGTCGCCCCGACCAGTCCCGACCGATGCGCGGCCAGCAGCACCGGAAACCGGAAGGCCTGCGGCGTCTGCGCGCGGAACAGCCCGTCGCGGGACACTGTGTCGGTGATGACCCCGGCCGCCACGCGCTTCAACGTATCCGCCACGGGGGCGGCCGGAATCGCGCCCGGATGGGTCTTCAGTGCCTCGGTCAGGTCAGGAATCGTCCGCGCAGGAAAGAACGGGCGCGCGGCGTCATGCACCAGCACGATATCGGGCGCGAACGGCTCCAACGCCTCCAACCCCGCCCGCACGCTGTCCTGGCGTGTCGCCCCACCCGGCACGACCGGCAGGTGCGGCAGGCCGGCCAGCGCGGCCTCGATCGGCTCCTCCTCCCCCACCGGCTGGAGGAACGGGGCGTGTTCGGCCAGCCGAATCGCGGCGTGCCGGATGACCGGCTGCCCCGCGAGGGTCAGGAACTGCTTGGGAATGTCCGCCCCGAACCGGCTGCCCGATCCGGCGGCGACAAGAATGGCCGCGATTCGCATGCTAGCACCCATGCCGAGCGGCGGGACCGGCGTCAATCGGGAAGCGCGGGGCGCTGCCCCGGACCCCGCAAAGGGGCGCCGCCCCTTTGATCCCCGCCAAGGGCACAGCCCTTGGAACCAATTCGTTGGGGGGAAGGAGGGGCCGACCGTGCCGAATCAAGGTCCGTGTTGGCCCCTCCTTCCCCCCAAAGAACGGATTGCAAAGGCTCGGCCTTTGCCGGGAGGTCCAGGAGGGCAGCGCCCTCCTGGTGGGGATCGGGGCAAAGCCCCGCGTTTCACCCCGATGACACCGATTGCGCAAAGTTCGCCGTGTCGTTAGTTTGCCCAAATCATGGGCAACTGTCGTTCGCAAATCACACAAACTGCCCTCGGACCAATCGACCTCGGTGACGGCGTCCGGATCGAGACGCCCGTCATCCTGGCGCCCATGTCC
>CANJSR010000143.1 GCA_947476855.1 Acetobacteraceae bacterium | reverse complement strand
TGGCACCGCCCGCTGTACCGGGTCGACCAGGCGATGGATGGCTGGAGCAAAGTGTTCGCCTTCTTCGGCAAGCATCTGGCGAAGTAGGAGGCCCGGACATGTGCACGTCGATCATCGAGATCGCGCGGGCCGAGGGCATGGCGAAGCGCGGGGACGAGTGGTTCCCGCTCTCGCAGACCGTGGTTGCCTATGACCACGCGCGCCATGCGCTGCTGGGCGATGTGATTACGCTGGACTTCCTCAACACCGGCATGGGCCCCGAGGCGCGGGCCGGGGTTGAACTGACGCTGGAGACGGCGAAGGAACTGCGGGCCGCGCTCGACCGCGCCATCGCCGCCGCCGATTTCGAGGAGGCGGAGGTGCGCGGCAAGGGCGCCGTCCTCAGGCTCGTCCGGTCGGCGTGATGCGCGGACGGAAGGGGAGGCGACTCCCCTTCCTTCGGACAGGCCCGTGCTTTGAGTCTCTCCGGCGGCCTGTTAAGTTCGCCGCTCGAAACACATGAGGGTAAGCCATGCGCCGGTTCTTGATGATTCTCGTTCTTGGCATGACGAGCACCGCCGCCATGGCACAGTTCAACCCTTTCCAGACGGAACCAGGCGGCCCGGCACTGACGGGCGCCGACCTCGATATCATGCTGACCAGCGTCAACCAGCTCAACCGATCCAACGCCGTGGCCGTCGGGTCATCCGATAGCTGGACCAATCCGGCGACCGGCAGCTTCGGCAAGTCGACGGTGACGGCGATGACCGAGAAGCAGGGCATGAAGTGCCATGTCATCGGGCACGATTTCTCGGTGGGAAAGCCCAAGGTGGCCAGTCAGTTCAAGGTGACGTTCACCTGGTGCCTGACGCCCGATCGCGGCTGGAAGATCGCTGACTGATGCCAGGCGTCTGACACCCTCTCAACGAGGCAACCGTTCGGGCGGTTGGTATTGAGAGATCGGTTCCCGGCCCTGCTTGATACAGATCATTCAGGGCGCGTCCCATCTTCCTGTACGGTTGCCCACTGACCTGGCCGCAACGGGTCGACATCTATCCATGAGGTTCCGTCATGCCCCGTCAGCACCCTTCGCGTCGCCTCCGCCCATGGACCCTGGCCCTGGGCGCGTTGGTGCTGGCCCTTCCAGGCACCGCTTCTGCCCTGCCGAATTGTGAGGGCACCTACGCGGCAACCCCGATCCATCCTCTGCCAGCCGCCCTTTCGGTCGGGTTGGACATTCACGACGCATCGCCCGAAAACCAAAGCCTCGCTCGGCAATTCCTCGCCGGCGTGGGCAGTGTCGGCGTCGCCGTTGGACCGCAGCCCAGCGTGCTGCTGCACGTCACGGCGTCGATCCTTGGCGGAGGAACATCCCGTTCCTCAACCCCGACCGAGCAATACTATCCAGGCCTGTCGGCGTTCCAGGGCGGCATCAACCCCGCCCCGCCGGTCATCCCCAGAACGGGCACCCTGACAGGACGCGGGTCATCGGGCGCGTCGTTGCTGATCATCCGCATCGATGCCACCGAGGCAGAGTCAACCCGCGTGTCCTGGGTGGCGTCCATCCAGTGTCAGCGAACGGGCGGAGACGACGGCCAACTCGCCTACGAACTCGGCCGCGTCATCGGCGGCACGCTTGGCCAGCGGATCGAGCGCCGCCGGCTCTGATAGAAAGGACCCGGCGCCGCCCGTGGATGCGCGGGCGGGGCCGGATCGGTTTCTCAGGGAACCTGCCCCGCCGCGATCATGACGGTTCCGTTTTGCCCGTCGGAACACCGGCCGCCGCCGGTCCGCGGATTCGTTCCCGCAGCGACTGGAACATCACGTAAAGCGGCGGGATGGCGAAGATCCCGATGAAGGAGGCGAGGATCATGCCTCCGAACACGGGCGTTCCGACGTCCCGGCGCGCAAGCTGGGATGGGCCCTCGGCGATCACCAGGGGCAGCAGGCCCAGGATGAAGGCGAACGACGTCATCATCACCGGCCGGAACCGCAGCCGAGCGCCCTCGGTCGCGGCTTCGAGGAGGGGGATGCCATCGGACCGGCGTTCCTTGGCGAATTCGACGATCAGGATGCCGTTCTTCGCCGCCAAGCCGATCAGCACGATCATGCCGATCTGTGCATAGAGATCGAGGGTCAGGCCGGCCACTACCATCCCGAGATAGGCGCCAAGCACGCCGACCGAGACCGAGAGCAGGACCGGCACGGGGATGGTCCAGCTTTCGTACAGGGCCACCAGGAACAAGTAGGCGAACAGCACGGCGAAGGCCAGGATGATGGCGGTCTTTCCCTCGGCCCGCTTTTCCTGGAACGACACGTCGGTCCACAGGCCACGGTACCCGCTGGGCAGCGACTTCGCCGCGACTTCCTCCATCGCGAGCAGCGACTGACCGGAGGAAACACCGGGGGCCGGCGCGCCCTGGATGGTGACGGCCAGGCGGTTGTTGTAGCGGATCAGGGCCTGCGGACCGATCACCGGGCGGACTTCCACCAGGCTGCGCAGAGGCACCATCTGGCCGCCCTCGCCGCGGATGTTGATGCGGTTGATGTCGTCGACGGATGAACGGTCATTGGCCTCGGCCTGCACCTGCACCTGCCAGGTGCGGCCGAACCGGTTCATGTCGTTGACATAGAACCCGCCCAGCGATGCCTGGAGCGCCTGGAACACAGCGGCCAGGTCGACCTTCAGGACCTGCGCCTTGTCGCGGTCGATATCCAGGAACACCGACGGCGTCGTGGCGGAGAAAGTGCTGAACACCCCGCTCAAGCGTTCATCCTGGTTGGCGGAGACGAGCAGGCCGCGCAGCACCTGCGCCATGGTTTCAGGCGTGCCGCCGCTTGAATCCTGCAGGACGTAGCTGAAGCCGCCGCCGGTGCCGAGGCCGATGATCGGCGGCGGCGCGATCGGGATCGCGCGCCCGCCACGGGCCTCACGCAGGTTCTGACCCAGGCGCTGGATGATCGCGTCGGCGGACTGGCCGTCACCGACCCGGTCCTCGAACGATTTCAGGGACACGATCAGGAAGGCGGCGTTGGGTTGGGAGTAGTTGTCGACGAAATTCAACCCGATCGTGGAGGTATAGTCGGCGACCGAGGGTTCTTTCTTGATGATGTCCTCCACCTGACGGACGTAGTCCGTGGTGCGGCCGATGGAGGCGCCATCGGGCAACTGCACGACGACGAAGAAGGCGCCCTGGTCGTCATCCGGCAGGAACCCCGTCGGCGTGGCCTTCCCGAGGCCCCAGATGCCCGCCATCGACACCGCGACCATCGCGATCCCGATGATGGAGAACCGGACCAGGCGCGCGACGATCGCGCCATATTGATCGCGTACCCAGTCGATGCCGCGCATGACCATGCCCATGGGGCCGCGCCGCGGGCCGTGATGGGGGCGCAGCAGCAGAGCGCACAGGGCCGGCGACAGCGTCAGGGCGTTGATCGCCGACAGGAACATCGACACGGCGATGGTGACGGCGAACTGACGGAACAACTCCCCCGAGATACCGGGGATAAAGGCCACCGGCACGAAGACCGACAGCAGCACCAGCGTGATGGCGACGATCGGGGCGAAGATCGTCCCCATGGCTTTCTTGGTTGCCTCGGCCGGCGACAGATGCGGCTCCTGCTCCATCACCTGTTCGACCGCCTCGACGACCACGATCGCGTCGTCCACGACGATGCCGATGGCCAGGACGATCGCGAGCAGGGACACGGTGTTGGCGGAATACCCGATTGCGTTCAGCACGATGAACGTGCCGATCAGGCTGACGGGCACGGCGATGGTCGGGATCAGCGTTGCGCGCAGGTTGCCCAGGAACAGATAGACGACCAGCACGACAAGGATGAAGGCCTCGACCAGGGTCTTCTGCACCTCGTGGATCGTCGCGGTCACGAAGGTGGTCGGGTCGTAGGTGACCTTCCAGGCCAGGTCCGCGGGGAACGCCTTCGCCGAGTCCGTCATCATCTGCTTGACCGCGTCCAGGGCGTCCAGCGCGTTGGCGCCAGGCGCCTGGTAGATCGCGACAAGCGCGGCGGGCGCGCCGTTCAATCGGGTGGAGCGGTCCATGTTGGCCGCGCCCAGTTCCAGGCGCGCGACATCGCCCAGCCGCAGCACGGACCCATCCTGGTTGGTGCGGATGACGATCTGCTCGAACTCGGCGACCGAGGACAGGCGGCCCTTGGTCTGGATGTTCAATTGAAGCTGCTGGTCGTTGACGCTGGGACGTGCGCCGATGCGGCCCACCGCGGCCTGGAGGTTCTGCGACTGGATCGCCTTGATGACATCCGAGGTGGTCAGCCCGAGGCCGGTCAGCCTGTCCGTATGGACCCAGGCCCGCATTGCGTAGTCCTGCGGCCCGAACAGCGCCGCGTCGCCGATGCCGGGAGTGCTTTTGATCTCATCGATCAGGTTGATGGTGGCGTAGTTGGAGATGAAAAGTTCGTCGAAGGTCCCCTTCGGGGAATACAGCGCCACCACGCCCAGCAGGGCTGATGACTGCTTCTTGACCTGGACACCCTGTTTGCGCACGTCCTCGGGCAGCTTGGACAGCGCCACCTGGACCCGGTTGTTGACGTTGACGGTGTTGATGTCGGGGTCGGTCCCAAGCTCGAACGACACGCGCAGGGAGTAGCTGCCGTCGCTGCCGCTCACGCTTTTCATGTAGATCATCTTGTCGACGCCGACGATCTGGCTTTCGATCGGCTGCGCGATGGTGGCCTCCACCACGGCGGCGGAAGCGCCCGGATAGCTGGTCGTGACCGAGACCTGGGGCGGCACGATATCCGGATACTGCGCGATTGGGATGGCCAGCAAGGACAGCAGGCCGGCGATCGTGGTGACGATCGCGATGACGGTCGCCAGCCGGGGCCGGTCGATGAAGATCGATGAGAACACGCGCTCAGCTCCGCCCGGCCGGCGGAGGCGTGACCGGGCTCGCGAGCACATCGGCGCCCGGGCGGAGGGTTTCCATGCCCTGCACCACGACCTGCTCTCCACCCTTCAGGCCGGCGTCGACGATCGCGTAGGAGCCCCAGTCGCCGCCCAGTGTCAGCCGCTTCGCCACGGCCTTGTTGTTCTCGACCACGAAGACGTAGATCCCCTGCTGGTCGGCGATCAGCGCGGACTGCGGGACGAGCACCTTGTCCTCGGGCTTGTCCGCCTCCACCGCCACGCGCACCAACTGGCCGTCGATCAGCATGCCCTTTGGATTGGCCAGCGTGGCCCGCACCAGGACGGTGTCGGTCAGTCGGTCCACCGACACGTCGACGAAGTTGATCCGCCCCGCCTGGTCATACTGAGTGCCGTCCGAGAAGCGCACGCGCACGCCCAGCGTATCGGTGGCGGCCTTTCGATCCTCCTTGGACTTGATCGTCAGGAATTCCCGCTGGCTGACCGGGAAGACCACATAGATCGGATCGCGGCTGACCAGGACGGTCAGCGGTCCGGTATCGGGGCCGACGACGTTCCCTTTGGTCAGCTTCGACCGCCCGACCTCTCCACTGATGGGGGCGATGATCTGGGTGTAGCCGGCATTGATGACCGCGGTGCGAAGGTTTGCGTCGGCGGTCACGACATCGCCCTGTGCGCCCTTCTCCAGCGCCACCCGTTCATCCAGCAATGCGCGGGAGGCAGCGGCCGTCCGGGCCAGCTCCTCGGTCCGCTCCCGCTGGGCGGTGGCGTTCGCGAACCTGGCCTGGGCCTGCAACAGGGCCCCGCGCGCCTGCTGCACCGCGGCCTCGAAGCTCTCCGGTTCGATCTTGTAAAGGACGCTGCCGGCCTTGATCGTTTCCCCTTCCTTGAACAGCACCTCCTGCAGGAAGCCGGTGACACGGGCGCGGATATCGACCCGTTCGACCGCCTCGATCCGGCCAACATAGTCGACCGCCTGGGTCACCGGCCTTCGTTCGGCCGCCACGGTGCCGACCGAGACGACCCCCTTCGGCTGCGCGGATGCCATGTTTGCACAGGAAACGATGGCGAGCAGGACGGCCATCAACTTCGGGAACTGCATCCGGATACTCCAGGTTCCTGACGGGGATACGGCGAGACTCAAGGCTTGGTGGATCACTTTACCGACTTGTCACCCTTCAACAAGACGGTGTGATCCACGCGGTCTCCTCGGTCACGGCTCAGCCGCGCGCCGCTGTACCCACGCAGCATCTCCACGCCTGGCAGCCAGCGTATCCAGTCCTGGTGATTGCCGAGCGGACGGGCGACGCGACCGGGTCCGGGCTTTGTCGGGGGTTCGGATCGCTCATGTCCGCCGTGCTCGGCGCGCCGCTTGCGGCTAGGGCCGAGCCGACGCGCTCCAGTCCGTGAACATCCGTTCCAGGAGTTCGCTTTTCTTGCAGCCCCGTGCGGTCGCGGCCTGCTTGATGGCCCGCCGGAGTTCGGGTGTCACGCGGAAGGTCAGGGATCGGGTGCGATCCTTTCCGCCCTTGTCGTGTTCGCCGGCCGAGGGCGCGGGGGCCGGTGGTGCGTTGATCTTGTGCCCGGGCGTGGGTGAAGCAGCCTTGGATGCCCGCTTGTCGGCTTTCCGCCGGGATGGCGCGTCTTCGATCTTCACGATGTCTGCGGGCATGCTGGTCCTCCTGGGACGAATCAACCCCTGGCTTGCGAAAGCGGGCGCGGGGCTGTAGGCGGAGCGTGATCGTTGCGAATGCAAGTAGAGGCGGGATGGTGGCGGTGCCGATCGATGGAAGTCCAAAGCAGGAGCGATCACGGCGGTGTTCAAAGCCCCGCTTCCTTGCGGCGAAATCTGATGAAATCCGCGCCGGATCGTTCTATTTTCCATCGACATCATGTTGTTTATCGACATGCCGGTCGCCGCGGCGTTGATCTGCGTCAATCACAACCGCCCCTGGTGGTCATCATGCCACGACGACCGCCGCGTGTCCGCAAGGTTCTGACGCCAGGCGGCCCGTAACATTGGATGGCGGGTTCTTATGCGGGTTTTGACGGCATGCGTTCCAACTCAGCGGTTTCCGCGCGGGCCGAATTTCGGTATCTGCAGTGTATGAAATCCGTTTTCCAAGCGGACACCCACTGACGTGGCATGGGATATCCCGACCCTTATCGCCGTGACCATTCTGTTGATCGCCGGTCTTGGCGCGCTGCAGCTATGGCTCTGGCGTCAGGACCGGGCGCTGACCGTGCTGGCGATCTGGGGCGCGGCGCATCTGCTCGCCGCCGTGGGCTTTGCGCTGCTGGCGGGTCGGATGGTCCTGCCCCTTCGCCTTTCGATCGACATCGCGAACGCCATCGTCGTGCTGAGCTATGGCCTGGTGTGGGTCGGCGCGCGCCGGTTTGAACATCAGCCGGTGTCCATCGGCGTCGCCGTCGGCGGGGCCGTCCTCTGGTTGCTCGCATGCCAGGTGCCGCAGTTCTACCCGCATCTCGTGTTCCGCACGACGCTGATTTCCGTGATCATCGCGACCTATGACCTGCTGACGATGTGGGAGTTCCTGCGCAGGCGGGGGGGCGACGCTTCGCCGCTGCGGCGGGCCCTGGCCGTGACGTTCGGGTTGCATGCGGTGGTGCAGGCCGTCCGGGTCACCGGCGCGACCCTGATGGGGTTCGACCAGGCACCGTTTGCCATTCCGAATTCCAACTGGTTCGCGGTTCCAGCCATGGCGGGCCTGATCCTGGCCATGGGCATGTCGGTTCTGCTGATCGCCGTTGCCAAGGACGACGCGCAGCGCCATGCGATCGCGGTCCTGCGGGAGGCGCGGGACACCGCCGAACAGGCCAATATCGCGAAGTCCCGGTTTCTCGCCCGCATGAGCCACGAGTTGCGCACGCCGCTCAATGGCGTGCTGGGCATGGCGCAGGTGCTGACGCGGGATCGGACGCTGTCCCGCGCCCAGCACGAACAGGCGGGGCTGGTGGAACAGGCCGGCCGCCATCTGCTGGCGATCGTCAACGACATCCTGGACCTGGCGCGGGCCGAGAGCGGCAAGCTGGAACTGTTCCCAAGGCCCGTCCTGGTGCGGGAGATCGTTGACGTCACGACCGCTCTGGTCGCCGACATGGCCGCGGGCGGTTCGGTTACGCTGCGGGTGTGGCACGCGGCCGGCTCGCCTGTCGCGGTGCAGGCCGATCCGTTGCGGGTCAGGCAGATCCTGCTGAACCTGCTGGGGAACGCAATCAAGTTCACCCCGCCCGGCGGGGAGGTCACCCTGTCCGTCGCGCCGCTCGACGGTGTCGAGGGGTTGCGCCTGTCCGTGCTGGACACGGGGCCTGGCGTGCCGCCCGAGGTGCGTCCGTATCTGTTCCAGGATTTCATGTTCGGGCAGGCCGACAACACGACGATCGATGGCACGGGCATGGGGCTGGCGATCAGCGCGTCCCTGGCGCAGGCGATGGGGGGCATCATCGGCTACCAGCCTGGTGCCGATGGGGTCGGCAGCCTGTTCACGGTCGACCTGCCCTTGCCCGCCGCGGAACCGCCGCCGCTGCCCGAGGCCCCTCCGCCGCCGCCGGTTGAGATCGCTCCGCTGCCATCGGCGGTGCGGCGCGTGCTCGTGGTCGATGACGTCGCGGCGAACCGTCGGCTGGCCGAGGTGCTGCTGAAGAAGGCTGGCTTCGCCGTCGATCTTGCGGTCGATGGGACCTCGGCGCTGGCGGCGCTGGAAACGGGGCCGTTGCCGGACGTTGTCCTGATGGATGTCTATATGCCCGGCATGGATGGGCTGACGGCGGCTCGTCACATCCGGGCGCTGGCCGGTCCGATCGGCCGGCTGCCCATCATCGCGCTGACCGCCGATGCGAGCCCGGACCAGATCCGCGCCTGCCACCAGGCGGGGATGAACAGCTATCTGGCCAAGCCGTTCAACGTCCAGGACCTGCTGGACGCGATCGAGGCCTGCTCCACCCGGCCCTCATCGGTCGCTGATTGATCCGGCTGCGTGGCCTTCTGGCCAAGCCGTTCAACGTCCAGGATCTGCTGGATGCAATCGAGGCCTGCTCCACCCGGCCCTCATCGGTCGCTGATTGATCCGGCTACGTGGCCTTCCGGGAATTGGCCGGATCGGCCTAAACAGCAGGACAAACAGGGGAGCACACTCCATGGACCTGAACGGAAAAGTCGCCGTCATCACCGGCGCGAGCGGTGGGATCGGCTCGGTTACCGCCCTGCGGATGGCGCAGGCCGGCGCCAAGGTCGTTGTCGGCTACAACAGCAAGCGGGAGGAAGCCGACAAGGTCGTCGCCTCCCTTCCCGGCACGGGTCACCGCGCGATGCGGATTCCGATGCTCGAAACCGCCGTCATCCGGGATGTCGCGGCGACGGTGGAGCGGGATTTCGGCCGCTGCGACGTGTTGGTGAATTGCGCCGGTTTCACCCGCCCAGTGCCGCACGCGGACCTGGAGGCACTGACCGACGACCTGATTGATGCCGTGTTCCAGGCGAATGTGCGGGGTCCCTTCGCGACCATCCGGGCCTTCGCGCCGCTGATGAAGAAGTCGGGCGACGCGGTGATCGTCAACATCTCCTCGGTCGCCGCGATCTCGGGGTCCGGCAGCAGCATCGCCTATGGGGCGTCGAAGGCGGCGCTGGACACGATGTCGCTCTCGCTCGCCCGTGTCCTGGGGCCGGAAATCCGCGTCATGACCGTGTCGCCGGCCGCTGTGGACACCGCTTTCGTGCCGGGGCGGACCACGGCGATGGTCGAAAAGGTGGCGGCGAGCACGCCGTTGAAGCGGGTTGTCCAGGCGGATGAGGTCGCGCAGGCGATCATGGCGGCCGTCACGCACCTGACGTCCTCCACCGGCTGGATCATTCCGGTTGACGGCGGAAAGCTGGTGGGCTGAACCGCCCGACCGTCCAACCCGCGTTCGGTGCCGCCAGCAGCGCGGCACCGAACCGCCGCCAGCCGGAGCGGCCGCGCGGTCGCGGGTCCCCATGTTCGGCATCCAAGGCGGCACACACCTGCCGGAACGCCGTGTGGCCATCTTGGCCGCGTTGCTCTTCCCATGACTTGAGGCGGTCGACCGTGTCGTAGACGGCGCGCAGCAGGGCGACGGCGGCCAGGTAGTCGTTTCCGTTGCTGCCGTCGGAGCGGGCCATCCAATGGTCGATCCGTTCATGCGCGAAGCCGACCAGGTCCGCCTGCTCGCCCTGCACGCGGGCGCGATCGGGGCGGTCGGTATAGCGGTTGGTCCGCTCGATCCAGCCGGAGACATCGGGGTGCGACAGATGATGGATGCAGGCCCCGTGATCGGCCGGCACCTGCATGACGCGGTCCGAGATCACGGTCATCCCGGCATGCACCGTCCCGCCGAAGCGCACCGCATCGCGGTGGAACAGGCGGACGTGATGCTCGGGCCAGTAATAGGCCCGCTCGTCATGGGTCCCCAGAATGTAGTGCCTCAGGGGAAAGGAGTAGACGTCTGATTGAGGGTTCCGCAGCTCCGCCCGGATGAACCGCACGGCGGCGGCGTTCAGGCATTCATCGTCGTCCAGCAGCAGGATCCAGTCGTGGCGGCATTCGGCGACCGCCTGGGCCCGGGTCTCCTCGACCGTTGGAGACCAGGGAACGGTGACGACCCGGTCCGCCAACCGGGCCGCCACCGCCTGTGTCCCGTCCGTCGACGTTTTGTCGATGACCAGGACCTCATCCGCGAAGTGCAGGGCGCGCAGGCAGGTGCCGAGGATGGCCGCGCGGTTGTAGGATATGACACAGGCGCTCAACCGTTCGTCCTGGCGATC
>CANJSR010000142.1 GCA_947476855.1 Acetobacteraceae bacterium | reverse complement strand
TGGTCTGCATCTGCAAACCGGTCACGTTCACGCCCATCCGCTCGAGCATCGCGCTGAGGGACTGCTGGGTGAACTGGGAATTTCGCAAGGTATCGCCGGTGCCTTGCAACCCGACGACCAGGCCGTAGCCCAGAAGCTGGTTGCTCCGGATGCCTTCGATCGACACCAGGTCGCGCAACAGGACCTGCGCCTGGACGGGCGCGGGGGCGGAAAGCCCCGCGGCGAACAGGCCGAGGGACAGCGCGTAGGCCGGCATTCTGCCGAACTTCATTGTCATGACACTCTCATTCAAGCACTGGGCATTGAACCACTGGGCAATCAACCACTGGGCATTCAAACGCTGGGCATGTAGCGGACCATGCTGAGCTGCGAGATCTGCGCGGTCAGCGCATAGGTCGCCTGCAACTGGGTCTGGAGCATGCTGATCTTGGTCGCATTGCCGTACGAATCCGCCTCGACGTAGGACAGGATTCGGGTCTCGGTCGCCTGCGCGGCGGTGCGTTGGGCATCCGCGGCATCGGACAGCCGCCCCTGGATCGCGCCGAGGGAGCCTTGCAGGACGGTCAGGTCATTGCTGGCGCCGCGCAGGACGGTGCCCGCCTGGGTCAGCAACTCCTTCTTCCCCGTCTCATCCATACGCGACGTGGCGACATCCAGCAGGGAGAGCATCGACAGCCCCCGCATCAGGTCGCGAACAGGGGCCTGGTTGGCGCTGGTGTCGTACTGCACCGACTGGCTGGTGCCGATCATCACGCGGGTGGGCTCACCGTCGGTCGCGCCGACATAGGCGCCCCCGGCATAGCGCAGCGCGGGATCGGGGTGCGTATCGTCGAACACACGCTCGAAGTCCGCCATCAGGCCGGCGATGTCGGACTGGTCCAACGGGCCACCCTTGGCCGCCACGGCCGCGTCCAGCAAGGCGGTGGCCATCTCCTCCATCCCGCCCGGCGCATCGGAGGCGCGCATCGGGGGAACATCGCTGACGCTGCCGCCGAAGACCGCCCCGCCGACATGGCTGGTGTTCAGCACGTTGACCGCGGTGTTCATCGTGCTGCTGGCCTGTTCGGCGACGACAGCCATGCCCTGGTTCATCGAAGAGGTCCAACCCTGCACGGTATTGGCGACCGTGCGGGTTATCCCCTCCAGGCTGCTCAGCGCGGCCTGCGCGGTATCGAGCCGGTGCGAGGCCATGGTGATCGAGGTCTGCAACGCGCCCTGGCGATCCGATTGCGCCTGCAACTGGTACAGCAGCGACGCGCCGCTCCCCAGTTCCGCGATCGGATCGGCCTTGCGGCCGGTGGAAACCTCCCCAACCAGGCGATTGAGCTGGGCCTGCATGGTGCCAACCATGAATTCCCGCCTGGCGGGAGCGGCGAAGGTGGCGATTCGGGACAACATGACTGGTTCCTCCGTCAGCGCAGCGCGGACATCAGGGAGTCCATCATCCCCGAGGCCGCGCGCACGACCTGGGCGCTGGCGGCGTAGGTCTGCTGGACGATCAGAAGGCGCTGCATCTGCTCATCGATGTTCACACCGGTGCTGGTGGACAGGGCGGTCTGCGCGTCCTCGGCCTGCTGCGCGCGGGCCTGGTTCAGACCGTTCCAGGTGGACATGGCCGAGGTCTGCATCCCCGCGACCTGCATCGTCGCATCCATCAGGGACGCCGAACGCGGCAAGCCGGAGATGGCGGTGGAGGAGGCGGTGGATTGCAGCGCGTCGGTGAAGCGCATGATCAGAGCGGTGGAGGAGGAGGCACCGGGTTGGACCGCCTGGGCCCCGTCGCGGATGCGCCAGACCTGCCCGCCCTGGTCCGGATCGACCGAGGGGTTCAGGGCGATGCGGCCAGCCAGTCCGGCAATGGCCGCGGGATTGGTCGGGTCCAGGGGATCGCCGGCATCGGTGAAGACTCCAGCCTCCCCGTCCTCCACGCTCGGATCGACCGACTGGAACGTCGCGACCAGGTTTCCAGCGATACGATCGAGCTGGTCGCCGAACCCGGGCAGCGTGGAATCACGCAGTTCCAGGTTCGCGGCGATCGTTCCCAGGCGCGACATCGCCATCGGCTGCCCGTCCACCGTCACGCCCGACAATCCGCCCGACAGACCCTTTTCGGCATTCGCCGTCGCGGCCATCGTGGAGGGGATGACCGGCGTCGCCTCGAACGACAATTCGTGGACCGCGCCATCCCACAGCGTGGTGCCGCGATCGGTCGTGACGACGATGTTGTTGTCGCCGTTGCGATGCACTGTGACCGGCACGCTCTGTGACAGGTCGGCCAGCAGCTTCTCCCGCGTGCTGTCGAAGCTGGCGGTCGGCTGGTCGTTCGACGCGGCGGCCATGCGCTCCGTTTCGTTGCGCGCCAGGGCGTGCAGCGTTCCGTTCACATCATCGACCGCGGTCGTGACCCCCTGGTCCGCCTGCTGGCGGGCGGAGGCGACGGCGTCCGACAGGCCGTGCAGCGTCTCGGTCAACGCCCGCGCGGCGTTCACCACCTTCGCCTGGGCGGAGGAGTCGGCCGGCGTCGCCGACAGGGTCACCAGCGCGGAATCCAGCGCCGACAGGCGGCTGGTCAGCGCGGTGCCGTCGGAGGGCTGGCCCAGTTGCTGCGCGTAGGGGCGCAGCACCTCGACCATCTGCTGGCTGAACGCCAGCGCGCTTGACGCCTGATTCGCCGCGTGGGCAGCCGTCTGGTTGGCGAGGGAGCGTACCTCGGTCGCGACCACGCCAGAGCCGAACCCACCGGAACGGAACTCCCCGCCGATCACGTCCCGCTGGGCGTAGCCAGCCGTGGACGCATTGGCGATGTTGGTGGAGATCATCGACGACTGCTGCTGCAACAGGTTCAGCGACGACAGCGCGATGTTGATGGAACCCTGGATGGTCATGGCACGCCCCGCCTATCCGGTTACGAGTTCAGGCGATTGATGGTGTCCAGCATCTGGTTGCTGGTCTGGATCACCATCGCGTTCGACGAATAGGCCCGCTGGGTCTCGATCATGTTCGTCAGCTCCGCCGTGATGTCGACGTTGGAACCTTCGAGCGTGCCGGCCTGCGTGGTGCCGGCGCTGCCGTCACCGGGGTTGTGCAACTGCGCCACGCCAGCCGCGTCGGACAGGCGGTAGGCACCGCCCGAGACCGGCACCAGCCCGTCCGGGTTCGGCAGCGTCGCCAGCGTCAACTGGTAGATCGGCCGCGTGGTGCCGTTCGAGAATCCGGCGGTGACGACGCCGTCCTCACCGATCGTGACGCCTTGCAGGGTGCCGTAGGCGGCGCCGTTCTGGGACATCTCGGTCGTCTGGTAGTTGCCGTCGAACTGGGTCATGCCGGCCGCGCTGCCCAGCGCGCCGATGTCGATCGGCAGCGTCATGCCGGTGCCGTTGGTCACGGTGAAGGTGCCGGCCGTGGCGTCATAGGCACCGCCCGACAGCGGCGTGACAGACGACAACGTCCCCGCGTTCGATCCGGTCGCGTTGAACACCAGGGTGGCCGACCCGATCGCCGCACCGGACGTGGCGGCCGTATCGAAGATGTCCATCGCCCACATGTTGGTCGCGGCCTCGGTCGCGCTGCCGGGCTGGCTGGGCGTGAACTGGAACCGCAGGGTCTGCGCGGTGCCCAGCGCGTCGTAATAGGTCATGTTGCTGGAATGGGCGGCCGCCGTGGTGTCGCTGAACGCGGTCTCACCGGCCGGCAGATTGGCGTTGAACGTCAGCGCAGTGGTTGGCGCCGCGGTGGCCGACAGGCTGGAGACGTTCACCGTGGTCAGGTTCTCGATGCCGCTGACCGCCGTGGCGGACGATCCGGTCAGTTGCTGGCCCTGCAGGTAGAAGCCACCCGCGTTCACCAGGTCGCCATTGGCGTCCGGACGGAAGGAACCAGCGCGGGTCAGCATGTATTCCCCGTCGCTGCCGGCGTTCTTGTTCACCACCAGGAACCCCGACCCGTTGATCGCGATGTCGGTGGAAACGCCGGTGTTCTCCAACTGCCCGGCCATGCTGATGTCCATCCGGGTCGAGGTGGCGACGCCGCCGATCACCCCGGAGGCGGGGGCGGCGGCGCCGTAGACCATGCTCTCGAACTCGGTATCGGCCTTCTTGTAGCCAACGGTCGATGCGTTCGCGACGTTGTTGGAGATGTTGGTCAAAGCCGCCGCCTGGGCGTTCAGGCCGGAAAGGGCGGAGTTGATCGAGGATGATACGGTCATGTGATGGTATTCCCGGTGCTTAATGAATGAAGGTCAGCGCGCGGCGCGCATTTGTTGTTCAACGTCGGATCGCAGGATGGTGACGGCGATTCGCCGGTTCCTCGGATCAAGCGGCGCCTGCGGCATCAGCAAATCCACCGACGCTCGGCCTTCCACCCGCAGGAGACGGTCCTGCGTCAGGCCCGAGCCGCCGAGGGAGCGGCGCACCGCGTTGGCCCGATCGGCCGAGAGTTCCCAGTTCGAATAGGCCCCGCGCTGCATGGCGGCGGCGTCGGTGTGACCCGTCAGGATCACCGCGTTCTTCACCGTCCCCAGCACCTGCGCGACCACGCCCAGGATCATCTTCAGACGCGCGGTCGGCTCCGACCCGCCAGGCACGAACATGGCCTCTCCGTCCCGGTCGAAGATGTTGATGCGGAGACCCTCGGACGTCATCGTGACTTCCACGTTGTTGGCCACGCTCTTGAGTTCCCCGGCCGCCATCATCCGTTCGAGTTCGGCCTTCAGCGCCTCGAAGCGCTGCCGCTCCTCCCGGTCCCGGGCGGTGGATTTATCGGGGCGTTTCGCGTCCGGGACCTTCTCAACCGTGCCGGTGTTGTCACGGGCGCTGGGCTGACCGCGGGCAGGCTTGACGTCCTGGCCTTCCATCACGCCCTTGCCGCCGGCCAGCACGCCGCTGCCCGCCGGCATGTCGAACATCGAGGTACTGTTGAAGTACTGCGCGATGATCTGCCGCTCGGGCTGCGAGGCTGAAGACAGCAGCCACATGATCAGGAAGAACGCCATCATCGCCGTCACGAAGTCGGCGTACGCGACCTTCCACTGGCCACCATGCTCATCGTCATGGTGACCACCGTGCTTCTTCACGATGATGATCGGACGCTTCTGGTCCTGGGGGGCACTCATGGCGCGTCTGCTCGCAACGGGCTGTGGACCGGCACAATAGTCTGTTCACATTTCGCATACAAGGCGAATGAGGTGGTTTTTCGCACGATCATGGTCGCCTCCTCAGAACTCGACATCCTGCGCCGGCTCTTCCTCGAGCTCGAGCACCACGATCCGGCCTTCGTCGATCAGGCGCTTGGCGGTGCCGATGATCTCGGACTGCGCCTCCTCGATCTGCTTGCGGCGCGGCGGGACCATGCTCTCCATCTCCTCCTCCAGCATCTTCCGCGCGCGTTCGGACATCTTCGAGAAGAACAGCGCCCGCAGGTCTTCCGAGGCATTGGCCAGCGCGATCGGCAGCTTCTCGGGCGGGATTTCCGCGATCAGCAGGCCGAAGGTCATCGGGTCGATGCGGCGCAGATCCTCGAACGTGAACATGATGCGGCGGATGCGGGCGGCGGCCTGCGGCTCCTTTTCCTCCAGCGCGGCGAGGATGCGGTCGACGACGTCCTGCTCGGACCGGTTCAGCATCTCGGCCACGATGGACGTGCTGTCCCGTTCGGTGGCGCGCGACAGCTCGCTGGTGAACTCGCGCTTCAGCGTCTCCTCGATATCCGTCAGGACCGAGCGCTGGACGCTGTTCATCCGCACCATCCGCAGCGCGATGTCGGCGCCGATACGGTTGGGCAGGAAGCGCAGCACCTTGGCCGCCTGCACGGTCGGCAGCTTGGTCAGGATCACCGCCGCGGTCTGCGGGTATTCGTTCCGCAGGTAGCCGGCGAGTGTCTGCGGTTGCAGATGGGCCAGCTTCTCCCAGATGTTCTTGCCGTCCGGGCCACGGATCTCGTCCATGATCTCGGCCACCTTATCGGGCGGCAGCATCTGGCGGAGCATCTTCTCGGCCGCCGCCATCCCGCCCACGATGTTGCACGTCCGGCCGATTTCGGCGCGAAACTCGGCGATCGTCTCCTCCACGGCATGGAGGTTGGCGCGCCCCATGCGGGCCATCGCCGTCGACAGCCGGCGCAGTTCGTCTTCCCCAAGGCGGGAGACCAGCTGCTTGGACCGCGTATCGTCCAGCGCCATGATGATGATGGCGGCCTTGTCCACGGTCTGGGACTTCCCGCGCGCGTTGGCGGCGGGGGCCTGGCCCCGTGTCTTCGGGGTCCAGGGGTCGGGCTTGGCGACGTCGGTTCTTGCTTCGGTGGCGGTCATGCCGAGAAACTCCGGACAAGCGAGCCCGCGACCAGTTCCCAACCGCCGACGAGCACGAAGAAGATCAGTTTGAAGGGCAGGCTGACGACCACCGGGGGCAGCATCATCATGCCCATGCCCATCAGGATGGCCGACACCGCCATGTCGATGACCAGGAACGGCAGGAACAGCAGGAAGCCGATCTGGAACGCCTTCGACAGTTCACTCACCAGGAACGCGGAACAGAGCGTGTGCAGCGGCACCTGGGCACGGGCGGAAACGGAGACGGCGCCCGGGTTCGCCTGCTTCAGGGCGGGGATCGGGGTGGCCCGTTCCTCCCGCGCCGTGTCGCCCGTCGCCGTCGGATCGACCGCCGGCGGCTTCCAGCCGGTCAGGTCAATGAACAGCGCGAGGTCCTTGTCGCTCGTGTTCGCTTCCATGAAGGCGCGGAACGGCTTCACCGCCTTTTCCAGCGCGACTTCCTCGGAAATCGCGCCGTTCAGCATCGGCACCACGGCCTCGCGGTAGGCTGTCTCGAACGCCGGCGCCATGATCGTGCCGGTCAGGAACAGCGACAGGGCGATGATCACGCTGTTGGGCGGCGTCTGCTGCAACCCCAGCGCCATGCGCAGCATGGACAGCACGATGACCAGCCGCGTGAAGGCGGTGCCGACCATCAGCAGGCCAGGCGCGAGGGCCAGGATCGAAGTCAGCGCCAGGATGCCGACGGCGTTGGTGGCAAAACTCTCGCCGCCGGTGGGGGAGAGCGAGAGGGACACGTTCTGTGCCCCGGCGGCGGCCGGCAGCAGGGCGATCAGCCCTGCCGCGATCACTGCCACGCGCAAATGGTTCGGCATTCTGCCGGTCCGGATTGTCATGGGATGCCTCAAACAGTGCCGGCTGATGCGACTTCGGACAGGGAGACGGCCAGGCGACCGTCATCGGTCAACTGCACCTCACCCCGCGCCACCAGGCGGCTGTTGACGAAGATTTCCACCAGTTCGCCGACCTTGCGGTCCATCTCGATGACGGAACCGCGGCTGAGCGCGTAGAGCTTGCCCAGGGGGATCGTCTTCTCCCCCAGGACCACGGTCAGGGTGACCGGGATGTCCATGACCGAGGCGAGGCGGTCTTCGTTGGTGGCAATGGCCGAGTCACTCATAGGTTGAATCCTTGATTTTCGCAATGGGATAGGAAAGCAGATCGGTGACCTGCCAGAGCAGGGCGTCGGGATCGAAGGTCAGGCCACCGCCTGTCCAGGCGATGTCGGCCCAACCGGGCGGACGGTCCGGCACCGGCTCGAACGTGATCCGGGCCAGCAATTCATCCGGCAGGGACTGGGCGCGGACGGCATCGATCGTGGCCGGGGCCGCGCGCAGTTTCAGTTGTTCGGCGGCATGGGCGCCGGCGGCATCGGCCAGCAGCGCCGCGACCTCCGCGCCCATGGCGGTGCGCAGGAACACCGGGAAGATGCCCTGCAACGCCTCGGCCAAAGCGGCACGAGCGGCCGCGGCCAGGGCGCTGACGTCGGCATCGCGCTGTTCCACCAGACGGGTCAGCCCGGCCGCGACCGCCTGCCGAGCAGCCTGGCGGTCGAGGTGGGTGCGGAGTTCGGCGATCTCGGCGTCGGCCTTGGCGCGCATCCGGGCTTCCCCCTCGGCGACACCCGCCGCGTGACCCGCCCGCAGGCCGGCGTCGTGGCCCTCGGCGAAGGCCGCGTCGTGGATCGGCGAGTGGTCGTCCGGCGGTGCCGTGTCGGTCACGGGCGGATCGAAGGAGCGCAGGGCGGGCGGGACAAAGGGGCGCATCACGCGTCACGCCCATCAATCCAGGACCGGATCACGGCCAGCGCTTCATCGGGGCGCGAGTCGACCAGGTCGAACAGGGCGAGCAGCGGCAGATCACTCTGGGCCGGGTCACCTTCAACCCGGTCCTCGATCGCCAGCGCCTGAGCGTCGAGCGAGATCGGACCTTCGGCCCCCGCGAGCTGCAACGCGGTCAGGCGCTGCTCGGGGGACAGGGCGGCCAGGGTTGTGGTGGTCGTGCCACCCGCCGCGACGACCATCTGCTGCCCGCCGGGCATGACGGTGGTGAGCGTGCCACCGACGCGGGCGAGTTCCAGCTTGTGGCGGCTGCGCATCTGCATGACCAGGAAGCCGCCGACCAGCAGCAGGATCACCAGGGCGGCGCCCAGCATGAGAGGCAGGTTCGAATACATCGGTGTGATCGCCTCCGCGTCCGCGACAACGCCCTGGGGTTCTCCGGCCAGGAACTGCATCGCCTCGACCGTGACCCTGTCACCACGTTTCGCATCAAAGCCGACACCGGCCTGCACCAGCTCGGAGAAACGAGCCAACTCCTCCTCCGGCCGGGGCTGGAACGCGCCGTTCGCGTCCTTGATGCCATCGACCAGGACGGCGACGGTCATGCGGCGGACATCGCCCGGCTCCCGGATCCGCTCACTGCGGACCGAGCTGATCTCATAGTTGATGGTCTGGCCGTTGCGGGTCGTGGAGGACGACGTCTTGGCGGTGCCGTCACCCTGCTGGGCGTTCTGGTTGGGCAGGTTCTGGCCGACCGAGACCGGGTCGCGCGGCTTGGTCTCGTCCGAGGTCTCCTGGTCGTTCTGGAGCTGCTTTGAGCGCTCCACCTGCGACATCGGGTCGAACTTCTCTTCCCGCGACACTTCGCGCGCCGATTCCAGATCGACCGTGGCGACGACGCGGACCTTGCCGCGACCGACCAACGGTTCGAGCAACTCGGTGACCGCGCGCTGCAATCCCTGTTCCCGTGTCGCCTTCATTTCCGAAAGGCGGCCGGACATCATCGCCTCGGCGCTGTCGGACGCGATCACGATGCCTGCTGAATCAAGGACCGTGACACTGTCCTGCGACAGGCCCGGCACTGCGCCGGCAACCAGCAGGCGGATGGCGGATGCCTGCGCCAGGCTGAGCCGACCGGTCCCCGTCTTCATGGTGACGGCGACCGACGCGGTGGCCTTCGGCGCTTCCCGCGCAAAGGATTCCCGTTCCGGCAGCACGATATGGACCCGCGCGGTGCGGACTCCGCCCATGGTGACGATCGTTCGGGCCATTTCGCCCTCCAGCGCGCGCAGACGCTGCACCCGCTGCATGAACGAGGTCATGTTCATCGGCGATTGCTGGTCGAGCAGCTCGTACCCGACGCCGGATTGGTTCGGCAGGCCCGAGGCCGCCAGCGTCATCCGGACGCGCCCGACCTGTGAGGCCGGGACCAGGATGGATGAACCATCGCCCTTCACTTCGTAGGGGACCTTCATCTCATCCAGCTTCTGTCCGATTTTCGCAGACTCTGCCAGATCGAGACCCGCGTAGAGGAGTCCCTTGGATTCGCCCGAATACGAGGCAACCCAGGCCAGCAGCAGCAGCGTCGCCGCCGCAGCCCCACCCATCATGCCAGGTTTCGCAAGCCCGATGCGCGCGAGCGCCTGTTTCAGACCGGCCAATGTGTCCATGTTCGCAAACTGCTTTCTGCAGGTGGAGCTCCGTCACCTGCCGTCGGTGTCGGTCGGATGCGGGTTATACTCACAATCTCTCTGGCGTCAATTCGCAAAGTGAGCTATATGATCGATTACGCGGGATCGATCCGGCCCGTCAGAAGACAGCCACCGCGAACCGGTGGCTCGGATCACGCCGCGCCCTTCTAAAGAAGTTAGGAATATCATGGCGAACGCACCGACCCCCGAAGCCGCAACCCCCGAAGGGGAAGCCGCTCCTCCCAAGAAGAAGCGCAAGCTCGGCTTGCTCCTTGCCCTTATTGGCGTCCCGGTGATTCTGGGTGGCGGCGCTGCCGGCGCCTATTTCCTGGTACCCGGCGTGGCCGAGAAGGTTGCTGGCCTGACTGCTGCGAAACATGAGGAGCCTGCGGCCCCTACCGCGCCCCGGCCGGTGTTCGTCGACCTGGCCGAAATGTCGGTGACCCTGCCGAATGGCGGCCAGAGTCGGCAGCTTCGCATCCGCATTTCGCTTGAATTGATGAAGACGACCGCCGAACTGCCGCCAGCCGATCTGCTGACGCCGCGGGTCTACGACGCGCTGCTGACCTATCTGCGGACGCTCAGCGACAATGATATCGACAATGCCATGGCGATCGACCGCATCCGCGGCGATCTGTTCCGCCGGCTGAACCTGCTGCTGGGCGCGGATGTCGTGCGCGACGTGCTCGTGACCAGCCTGGTGGTGGCGTAGCCATGTCGGGCGCAACCGAGGACCCGGCCGAACTCGCCGACGAATGGGGCACGGTCGAACGCTCGCTCGACCAGAGCGACATCGACAGCCTGTTCGGCGACGCCGCGCCGGCGGAACACGACACGCAGAAGCGGCGCGGGCTGGAAGCCTTGATCGGCGACGTGGTGGTCGGCATCGATCGGATGCCGACGCTGAACATCATGATCGACCGGCTCGCGCAATTCATGACGGTCGGCATGCGTGGTTTCACGGGGGACAACGTCGATGTCTCCATCGATCGTATCCAGGCCTGCCGGCTGAAGGACTTCCTCGACATCGTTTCCGTGCCCGCCATGATCGCGGTGCTGCGGATCGATCCCTGGGACGGCTA
>CANJSR010000141.1 GCA_947476855.1 Acetobacteraceae bacterium | reverse complement strand
CGCTCGATACATGACCCTGGAAACCATCGCCGGCCTGAGCGATGATCCCGTCATCGGCTTGCCAGAAATGGTGATCTGATCAGCCTGACCCTCAAGGGGAACCGACAACGGGCACACAGCTGTTACACCACGCATCGGGACACGATCGCGCGGTGTAAGTTTCCCTGATGCTCGCCAGTTTACGATCAACAGCCTCGCTTACATTAGGCACCCGGAACAATTCAATCGCAGCGCCGTAGACTCGCGCCAGATAGACGTCTTCGGTGACCTGTAGCGCGTTATCCACCCGCTCGGTCAATTCACTGACTTCTGAAACCAATGCGTGCAGACGACGCGCGAGGCGGGCATAGCGCCTGGACGCCAGCAGTCGCACGACATGCCTTGCCGCTTCCACCATCGCTCGCATCCGCGGCAACTCCGCGTCGAGCATTTCGTCGTAGGTCCACATCTCCAGCAACTGCGCGTTCGCCATCTCAAGAACGTCGGCCACGTCGGTTTCGAAGCGTGGTTCATAGATGAAGCAACGGTCCCAGGTGATCACCGCGAGGTCGTCCTGGTAGTACGAAAAGCGATGCCTCAGCAGGTCCCGCCGAGCGGCTTCGGAGAGAGGGCGCGTTTCCCCTGAGAGAAGGGGGGCGAGGTCAACGCGTAACAGGAACTGATCAGCGGTCAGCGGCGTGTCGAACTCGTTCACGAGCGCAATCAGATAGTCTTCCTGCAACGGCATCGCGGTCGGACGATCCAAGGCTTCCGCCAGCAAACGGCGAAGCGTGGCCGCCAACACGTCCCAGGGATCGCTGGCGGCGGCTGGCCCGATGGCAAGGTCGACGTCGTTGACGCGATCAACGAAATCATTCCACGCAAGACCTTCGGCCGGTATCCTGATCGCCAGCGCCGCGATTCCGAAGTCGTACAACCGAGCGCTGGCCGCTCCGATCCGCTCCTGACCGCCCAACGACAGAGCGACGGACCCAAGATCAAGCGCCAGCGGAGGCACGCCGAACGATACCGCCTTGGCCGGCGTGGTAGAAAGTTTCGTCCGGGCACTGGCGCCGTCGGCACGGTTCGTCCACAGCACCTCGGCCTTCTTCAGGTCAATTTCATAGGCCAGGTCAATCAGCCGCAGGGCGACAACCTGCCCTGAGACCACACGCGGCATGCCGCGTGGGTCGGGTTCTATATCCATCCGGCCATGTAAGCATGGATCGAGGGACAGAGCACGGCCAGCTCCGTGACATTTTGAAGTGTCCGTCCTTAGTTTGGGGGGCACGCGGACATGGTGCCAAACATCCGGTGATCCGGTTCCGGTGTCAGCGCGTGCTCAATCCCGCCGTAATGTCGGGTCCAGCCGGTCCCGCAGCCAGTCACCCAGCAATGAAACCGCGAGCGTCGTCAACACGATCGCCGCAGCCGGCGCCAGCAGGATCCACGGCGCACGCGTCAGGTATTCCCGCCCATATCCGACCATGTTTCCCAGCGACGTCGACGGCGGCTGTACGCCCAGGCCAAGGAAGGACAGCCCGCTCTCAAGCAGGATGACTTCGGGAAACGCGAGCGTCATCGAGACGATCAGGGTCGACGCGATGTTCGGCAATACATGCCGGACATACACCCGCCAAGGGCTCGCCCCCAATTGCCGCACCGCCGCCGCATAGCCTTGCGTACCGGCCGAAATGGCCAAACCACGGGCGATCCGGGCATAGCGCTCCCACGCATGAAAACCCAGCAGCGTGATGAACAACGGCAGGGAATTGCCGAAGAACGCCAGCACGGCCAACGCCAGGATCAAGAACGGCAGGCTGGCCGAGAAATCCACCAGCGCCAGCACAAGCTGCTCCACGAAGCCGCGGAAATGCGCCGCCAGGAACCCCATCATCGTGCCGAACGCCGCGCCGATCACGGTGGCGCCGAACGCGATCAACAGGCTCATGCGGATCGACATGATCAGGCGCGAGAGCACGTCGCGCCCCAGCTCATCCGTTCCAAGCGGATGCGCCCAGACGCCACCCATGCCGACCGGACCGGTGAGGCGATTGCGCAGATCAAGCGCTGTGTAGGGATAGGGCGCGATCAGATCGGCCAGCAAGGCGGTGGCCAGGATCGTACCGATCCATCCCATCGCCAGCATGACGCCCAGGGGCATCCGTTCTGGGCGGCGCGGCGCGGCAGCCACCGCGGGCAACACGGCCTCCGACATCACGCCTTCCCCCCACCACCGCGCAGCCGTGGGTCCAGCGCACCATACAGAAGGTCGACCGTCAGGTTGGCGGTCACCATCGTCATCGCGACCAGCAGCAGGATGGTCTGCACCACGGCCAGGTCGCGGTTGCTGACCGCGACCACGAGCAGGCGGCCGACGCCTGGCCAGGAGAACACGCTCTCCACCACGACCGCTCCCGCCATCAGGCTACCGACCATGAAGCCGATGATCGTGACGGTCGGTATGGCGGCGTTCGGCAGCGCATGCCCATGGACGACGGCGCTCCATGGCACGCCCTTGGCGCTCGCGGTACGAATATAGGGCTGGCCCAGCACCTCCAGCATCGCGCTCCGGGTGAAGCGGGCCAGCACCGCGGCGCCACCCAGCCCCAGCGTGATCACCGGCAGGATCGCGTGCCGCCAGGTGCCGATGCCACCCGAGGGCAGCCAGCCAAGTTGCACCGCGAACAGCAGCACCAGCAGCAGCCCCAGCACAAAGGACGGGATCGTGAAGCCGGCGACGGCCGTCACCATCACCAGCCGATCGATCCAGGAGTTGCGATGCAGCGCGGCGAACACCCCGGCCGGAACGCCCAGGCACAGCTTGATCGCCAGCGCCGGCAAGGTCAGCGCCAAAGTCATCGGAATGCGTTCGGCCACCAGCACGATCGCATCCCGCCCGTCCCGCATCGAGCGACCCAGATCGCCATGCAGGATCGCGGTAAAGTAGCGGCCGTACTGGACCCATAGCGGCTCATCCAGGCCCCAGGCGGCCCGGAACGCGGCGATCGCCTCGGGCGGGGCGTCCACGCTCATGATCAGCAAGGCCGGATCGCCGGACAGGCGCAACACGACGAAGGCGAAGGTCACGACCAGGGTGATGGTCACCAGGGCGCGCAACAGTCTGATGGCAACATAACGCAGCATCAGGCGGCCCGCAGGGCAGCGGAGCCGGCAACGAGGTGACAAGCCGCGGACCGGCCCTCGGCAACCCCGGACAACTCGGGCATGGCTGCCGAACAACGCCGTTCGGCGACCGGGCAGCGGGGGTGAAACGCGCAGCCGGATGGCCGGTCGGCGGGATTCGGGGGATCGCCCGGCAGAATGATCCGCGCCTGGCGCCGATGCGGGTACGGGATCGCCGAGACCAGGGCCTTGGTATAGGGATGCAGGGGGTCACGCAGAATTTGATCCGGGTCCCCCTCCTCCACGATCCGGCCCAGATACATCACGGCCATGCGATGACTGACCTGGCGCACGGCGCGCAGGTCGTGGCTGATGAACAGCATCGCCATGCCGCGCCGTTCCCGCAGCTCCACCAGCAAGTTCATCACCTGGGCCTGGATCGACACGTCCAGCGCGCTGATCGGCTCGTCGCACACCAGCAGGTCGGGATCCGTCGCCAGCGCCCGGGCCAGCACCACACGCTGCCGCTGCCCGCCCGACAATTCATGCGGATACCGGGTTCCCTGGTCCCCGCGCAGGCCGACATCCAGCAGGGATGCCTCGATCCGGTCGGCGCGTTCGCTCCGCGAGATCCGCCCGTGGATATCCCATGGTTCGGCAATCTGATCCGCCACCCGCATGCGCCGGTCCAAAGCACCTAGCGGGTCCTGGTAGACGAGTTGCATCCGGGCGCGGGTGACCCGCCAGGCGGCGGACCCCGGCCGCGGCATCGGCGCGCCATCGAAGTGGACCGTGCCGGCGTTGGGCTGTTCCAGCCCCAGGACCAGCCGGCCGGTGGTGGATTTGCCACACCCGGATTCGCCCACCAGGCCCAGGGTTTCACCCCTGGCGACATGCAGCGACACCCCGGCCACTGCTACGACGTCGGCATCGCGGCTCCAGGGCGCCGTCCGCATCGGATAGCGCCGGACCAGGCCATTCGCCTCCAGCAAAGGCGGTGTCATGCCGCCAGCCTTTCCGGAGCCAGGTGAACACAGGCGGCGTGGTGCCCATCGCCGACGCGGACCTGACCCGGCTCCTTGGCATCGCAGGCGGCGGAGCGGTATGGGCAGCGCGGCGCGAAGCCGCATCCGGGCGGCATGGCGGAGGGCTCCGGCAAACCGCCGGGGATCGCTGCCAGAGTCCGTCTGGGTCCGTCGATCGGTGGCAGGGCGTTCAGCAGGCCGCGCGTGTAGGGATGCGCGGGGTTGGCGAACAGCCGAGCGACCGGGGCCTGCTCAATGATGCGCCCGCAATACATCACGGCCACGCGCTCGCACGTATCGGCCACCACCCCCAGATCGTGCGAGATCAGGACCAGCGCCATGCCCGTCTCACGGCGCAGGCTGCCCAGCAGGTCGAGAATCTGCGCCTGGATCGTGACATCCAGCGCCGTCGTCGGTTCGTCCGCGACCAGCAGATCGGGCTGGCCGGCCAGGGCCATCGCGATCATCACACGCTGGTTCTGCCCGCCGGACAGTTCATGGGGATAGGCATTCAACCGGCGCGCCGCGTCGGGGATACCGACCTGGTCGAACAGCCTCCGAGCCTCGGCGCGGGAGGCAGGACCGGTGAGTCCGCGATGGAGGCGCAGCGCTTCCTCGACCTGCGCGCCCAGCCGGTGCACGGGATTAAGGCTGCTGACCGGGTCCTGGAAGATCATCGCGATGCGTCCGCCGCGCACCCGGTCCAGCACGGCTGACGGAGCGCCCAGGATTTCCTGCTCTCCGAACCGGACGCTGCCGGTGATCGTGGTATGGCTGGGCAGCAGGCCCAGGGCGGCGAGCCAGGTGACCGACTTGCCGCATCCGGACTCACCCACCAGGCCCACGGCCTCTCCGGGCCGGATATCGAGATCGATGCCCCGCAGCGCCGGCAACCCGTCGAACGCCACGGCGAGGTCGCGGATCGAAACGAGGGTCGCGCTCACGCGCCGAAACGCAGGTTGCCGGCCCGCAGGTCCAGCGCCCAGGCCTTTGAAGCCTTCCAGGCGATGTCCTTCCGTTTTGCGGTGAAAGTCGCGGCTTGATGCAGCACCAGATAGCCGGGGTCTTCCCGTTCGATGATATCCAGCATGCGAGCGAAGGTTTGCCGGCGTTGCGCGCGATCGGTGGAGGTTTCCAGCTCCCGCACGAGGCGGTTGAAGCTTTCGTTCGTCCACTCGCGCTGCAACTGCAACTCGCCGTTGGGACCCATGCCGCGCACCAGCCCCGCGACGGGATCGCCGAACAGCGAGGTGTTCGACCAGTCCCGGATGCCACGCTGTGTCGCGGGATCGTTGATCTGCTGCCAGTTCTCCTTCATCTCGATACGCACGTTCAGTCCGACGGCGCGCCACATCTCGACCAGCACCTGCGCGTTTGCGGTCTGGTTGGTGTAGTAGTTGTTCAGCAGCCGATAGACGATGGGTTCCCCCTTGTAGCCGGACGCGGCGACCAGGCGCCTGGCCTCGACCGGATCGAACGCGGGCGGGGCGCGGTCCGCCAGATACATGTCGTCATAGAATTCCATCTGCAGGCCGCGCGGCACCTCGGTGCGGCCGCTCCAGAGCGTATCGACGATGGTCTTGCGATCTATGGCCAGCGACAGTGCCCGCCGGATCGACGGATCGCGCAGTACGGGGTGCGAGGCATCGAAGGTGATCAGGCGGATATTGTTGATCGGGCTGCCCAGTACCTCGAACCGCGCATTGCGTTCGATGGTCGCGATCTGATCGGGCGGCATGTCGCAGATGAAATCATACTCGCCCGAGAACAGCCCGTTGATGCGCGACGCCACCTCGGGCACTTCGATGATCTTCACCGCGCGGGCGGGCGGGCGTCCGCCCCAGTAGTCGTCATGCGCTTCGAAGGTCAGGGAGACATCCGGGCGATAGTCGGCGATCCGATACGGCCCCGTGCCAATCGGACGGCGTGCCCAGGCCAGCCAGGACTCCGCTTCCGCGAAGCCGCGATGCGACAGGATGACCCCGATATTCTGGGCGATCCGGCCTTCCAGCGTCACGTCGGGCACGCGATTGACGAAGCGGACGACGCCCGGACGGACGATCTCAATCTTCTCGAAGCCCGGAAAGGTCCGCCGACCGGTCGCCACAACCTCGCGCGGGGGTTCCTTGCTCGCCGATCCCGCCAGCAGGCCGGAACTGCCCGCCCTGGCCGGTTCAGCGCCGAACAGCCGGTCGGGACCCAGGCTGAACGCCACGTCCTCGGCCGTCAGCGTGTCGCCGTTGTGCAGACGCACGTTCTGTCGCAGATCGAACTCGATCGTGCGGTCATCGATCCGCCGCCAGGCGGTGGCGAGGCCCGGCACCCGCGACAGGTCGCCGGTCCAGTTGAAGTCGATCAGCGTCTCGGCGAACAGCGGCGACAGGCGATACCCCACGTTGGACTGCTCGCGCGGGGGTTCCAGCGTGTTGGAATTACTGATCTTCTGCACCGCGATCGTCAGGACGGGGCGGCTATCGGCTTGCGCGATCGCAAAATTTGGCAGAGCCGCGGCCGAGGTCGCCAGTACGGCGCGTCGGGTCAGTTTCGCCATCGGTTCAGGCCCCCCAGTTCGTGGCACGAAAATCCATCGCGAAGGCCGGCGCCGCCTTCCATTTCACGTCGCGGCGCTTGGCCGTGAAGGTCGCGTTCTGGTGCAGCACCGTATAGGCAGGGTCCTCGCGCTCGCAGATTTCCAGGATGCGGCGGAACACAACCTTGCGGCGGGCGCGATCGGTGCTGGTTTCCATTTCCCGCGACAGGGCGTTCATTTCCTCATTCGTCCACTCGCCCACCTGCTGCTGCTGCCCGCTGGGGCCATGCTGGTTGACGATCGAGGACACCGGATCGTTGAACGGTGCGCTGTTCGACCAGTCGCGCACGGCGCGCGGGGTGTTGCGGTCGAAGATCTGGCTCCAGTTCTCCTTCATCTCGATCTGCACGTTCAGGCCGGCGGCGCGCCACATCTCAACAAGGACCTGCGCGGTGGAGACCTGGTTGGTGTAGTAGTTGTTCAGAAGTCGATAGGGGATCGGCTCCCCCTTGTAGTTGGCCTCCTTCAGCAGGCGGCGGGCCTCGGCCGGGTCATACTTGGGAATCTCCCAGTCGCGGACGAACATCTCTCCGTAATAGTCCCATTGCAGGCCACGCGGCACGACGGTGCGACCCGCCCAGAGGCTGTCGACGATCGCCTGCCTGTCAATCGCATGGGTGAAGGCACGTCTGACCCGCGGGTCCTGCAACCGAGGATGGGTCTTGTCGAACACTGTCAGGCGGTGGTTGAGGATCGTGCCGCCCTGCACCTCGAACGCGCGGTTCTTCTCGATGCCAACGATCTGATCGGGTGGGATGTCGCAGGCGAACTGGTACTCGCCCGACAACAGGCCGTTGATGCGGGACGAAACCTCGGGGACCTCGACAAAGGTGATTTCTCGGATCGGCGGGCGCCCGCCCCAGTATTCGTCATGGGCCAGGAGCCGCAGGGACTGATCGGGCAGGAATTCCACGACCTTATAGGGACCCGTGGTGATCGGCTTGCGTGACCAGTCGAGCCAGGTGCCCGCTTCCTGGAAACCGCGTCGGGAAATGATGTCGCTGCCGGCGCGCGAGAGCCGCCCCTCGATCGTCACGTCGGGCGTCCGGTTGACGAAGCGCACCGTGTAGTGGTCCACAGCCTCAACCCGTTCCAGAGCCGGCCAGATGCGGCGGGCGATGGCGGGGACCTCGGGCGGCAACTCCTTGCCCGCAAGGCCGGTCATGGTCGTGCCGGTGAACAGGGTGACGCCCTGCGGCGCGTCCTTGCCGTCGCCGAACATCCGCTCCCGCCCGAAGGTGAAGATCACGTCCTCGGCGGTCATTTCGTCGCCGTTGTGGAACTTCACGCCCTTGCGCAGCGAAAGCTCCACGGTCCGGTCGTCCAGGCGACGCCAGCCTGTCGCCAGCATGGGCACTTCTTCCAACGCACCCTGCCAGTTGCGGCCGATCAGCCCTTCCCACAGGGAGGTGAAAAAGATCCGCTCTCCGACATTCGACTGCTCACGCAGTACCTCGAGCGTGTTGGTATTGGACACTTTCTGGACCGCGATCCGGATCGCCGGCCGTTGATCGGCCTGCGCGATCGCGAAGCGGGGCAGGACGATCCCACCGGCCGCCGCGGCCAGGATGGAGCGACGTTGGACGCGCATCGTGTGTCTCCTGCTTTCAGCCAAACCCGTGACTGGTGACGCGATTGTCCAGACCCTGGGGAGATGCGCGGAAATGGGTGAGTGTCCGTTCGGCGTGGCGCATGCGATGCGACAGCGCCATCTGCGCATAGTCCCGCACTGCTTCCGCATGGGCGGGGCTGGCGGCCAGGTTATGGAATTGGTTCGGATCGTTGCGCAGATCAAAGAACAGCGGCGGCAAGGCGGCAAAGTGGACGTATTTGCGCTGCTCATCCTGAATGACCATCAGGGAGGCGTCGTCCATGGACACCCCGACCTTCGCTTCCGGCTGGCTGTAGTAGATGTCCCGAAAGTCATATTCGTAGAACAGGAACCTGCGCCAGTCCGCGGGTCGACGGCCATGGACCAACGGCAACAGCGAACGACCGTCGCAGGCGCGCGGCACCTGGCCGCCCAGCCATTCCAGGATCGTGGGCATGACGTCCACGCTTTCAGTGAACGCGTCCTCGATCCGGCCAGCCTGCTCCGGCGCGTCCGGATCCTTGATCACCAGCGGCACACGGAAGCTCTCGTCGAAATAGCCGATCTTGCCCAGCAGATGGTGATCGCCAAGCTGCTCGCCGTGGTCGCTGGTAAAGATCACCAGCGTGTTGTCCCACTGATCTGTCGCGTCGAGCCAGGCGAACACCCGGCCAAGGCAAGCATCCACCTCACTGATCAGACCGGCATAGGTGGCGCGCATCTGGGCGATCTGCGCCAGGTCGAGGTCCGCCGCGGCGCCCTCGGCCTGCTCGAAGAACGAGGCCCGCCGGATGCTATCCAGATAGAAGGCCAGCAACGGATGCTGGGCCGCCTCGTCATGCACTGTCGATGCCCGCACCGGATGTGGCATGTCGCGTGGTCGATACATCGCGTGATACGGCGCCGGCGCGACGAAGGGCGGATGCGGGCGGTAGTAGCCGAGATGCAGGAACCAGGGTTTGTCGCCCTTGCCCTTCAGGTAGGTTAATGCACGGTCTGTGAAATACGCACTGTCCGACAACTCGGCCGGCACGCGGCTGGGTCGATCCGTGGCGCCAGGAACGGCGTTCTCTCCGGCGGGAAGCCACACATCGCTGCGATGCCGGGGAAGCGGGAAGCCGCTATGCGCCAACCAACCGAAATACTCGTCCATCGTCGGCTCGAACGCACCAACGCTTCTGAAGCCATCCATCAGGTCGCCCAGCGTGGTGAAACGCGGGTCCTTGGGACCGGTGGTGCGAGGATCAGGCGTGGTCGTCGTATAGCCGATCAACGCCGGATCAATCCCGAGATTCCGCAGCGCCTTGCCAAGGTTCATATGCCTGGCGTCAAGCGGAACAGTGTTCTGAACCGCGCGATGGTTCATGAGGTAGAGTCCGGTCAGAAGAGACGCCCGCGCCGGCCCGCAGGGTACTGCGGTTGTCACGTGGTTACGAAACGTCACACCTTCCACGCAGAGCCGATCCAAGTTCGGTGTGCGCAGGAACCCCGCGCCCAGATGCGGCACGAAATCCGCGCGCCACTGGTCCACGACGATCAGAAGTACGTTACGCTGTCCTGCCATGGCCACCCTCCTGTCCGGGGCGGAGTAGCCGAGGCGCGCGGCAGATGGATGACACAGGCATTGCGTTTGAGTGACACCGTCGCTGGGGATGGATAACCCGGGCACTCATCCGCTGGATACGGCCGCGAGGCCGCTGTCACACGCTGCTGGTGGCAAATGCTGGCTTCTGCCGGGCGGCGGAGATCATCGATCCCAGGTCATTCGCTGCCGGAACCATACGAGAGGCCTGTGACGCCTTACCACGTCTGAGCCATGCTCTGCCGGCATTGGGATATACCCCCGTTCAACCGCGGGAGCTCGCTGCAGCAATCAAGCGTGCCAGTCTGGACGTCGTGGTATGCGCCACGCCGGCCGATCTCGCGGCATCGATCATGATCGCGAGCCGCGTCGCCCGAGCCCGTTATGACTTCGCTGAGGATCCGACCGCGCCACCGACGCCGCTGGTGGATGCGTTCCGGCCTGACCTTACCCTCCGCAGCGGCCATACTCCGCATGGTTGGCATCGAAACGCCACTCGATCGGGAGTCGATCCGCCACGGCGGACGGCCCCCCCGGCCTGAAACGCGGCGGCACCGACGAGGCCACCGCTGGCGGGGTCCGTCATGATGGCCTCCTTGTGCACCATGTCCCGACGGTTCAGCATCGAAGCGATAGCGAAATTATGCCCATAGCCTTGGCTCGGTGCGGAACCTTGCCCCCGATCGGCTCAAAAATTGGGACCCCGCTTTACAACATAGTAGGCCTGATAAAGCTTCCTGGGAGTCCCAAGAACGGCACAGTTTCCACATCACGCATCTGGATGCGATGAGGCCGCGAGCCGGCAGGGTGGTCAACGCCCCATCAAGGCATTACCGTCAGCGCTTCAAATGGGTGAGATCGGGGGTCTCGCGTCGTGAACGCGATGCGGGACCAGGTCGATGGTCATTCATTCCGTCGTGGACAAAGCAATCTGGAACCGCATCACATGGATCTCGTCAATCAAGACTTACAGGCCTTCCAACGCGG
>CANJSR010000140.1 GCA_947476855.1 Acetobacteraceae bacterium | reverse complement strand
CCGCGCGATCTCGATGATCGACGTGCACATGTCCGGGCCTCCTACTTCGCCAGATGCTTGCCGAAGAAGGCGAACACTTTGCTCCAGCCATCCATCGCCTGGTCGACCCGGTACAGCGGGCGGTGCCAATAGAAAATGCCGTGGCCGGCGCCGTCATAGCGATGGAACTCGTAGTTCTTGCCGAGCTTCTTGAGTTCGGCCTCGTGCTGGTTGACCTGCTCGGGGCTGGGGGCGCGGTCATCGTTGCCGAAGATGCCCAGCAGCGGGCATTTCAGGTCCTTGGTCATGTCGATCGGCGCGACGGGCGTCTTGGCGTTCAGTTCCTCGGGCCCCATCACCACGCGGCCGCCCCAGAGGTCGACGCACGCATCCACGTCCTGCTTCTGCGCGGCATAGATGACAGCGTGACGGCCGCCGGAGCAGGAGCCGATCAGGCCGACCTTGCCGTTGTTTTCCGGTTGCGCGCGCATCCATTGCACGGCGGCGGCGGTGTCGCCGACCATCTGGGCATCGGGGATGCCGCCGTCCGCGCGCACCGCGGCGGCGACGTCGTCCGGATTGCCCTGGCCGGCACGCTCATACAGGTTGGCGCAGATCGCCATGTAGCCGTGATGGGCGAGGCGGCGGGTCGTCTCGATATAGAACTCGCTCCAACCCGGCAGATGGTGGATCAGCACGACGCCCGGGAAGGGGCCGGGGCCAGAGGGCTTCGCCACATAGGCGGTGATCAGGGTTCCTCCGTGGCCCGTCAGGGTCACGTTTTCGCAGGTCATGCCTCGGTAGAATGACATCGACTTCCTCCATCAGCTTGGGTCGTGGGCCTGGTCAGGCCTTCGGAAAGCCGCGCCCGGATCGACAAGCGAGATGATGTCGCCAAAGGGCGTCGCCCGGATAGTATTCGACGATCAGGGGATGGGTGCAACACGCGGCGGGAGGCGCGTCAGATCGTGCTCTCCAGCGGGATGTCGAGCAGGACGTCGGCGCCGATGCGATGGGCGGTCCACGCGAAACGGCGCCCGTCTTCCAACCTGGCCACGGGCGGCAAGGGGAAGGCCGGCGTGCCGCCGCCCATGACCAAGGGGGCGACCGTCACGTGCAGCCGGTCAAGGGCACCGGCCACGAGGAAGCGGGAAACGGTGACCCCGCCGCCCTCGACAAAGATCCGGCGCAGGCCGCGCGTGCGTAAAAGCTCCAGGATTCCACCGATATCGAGCGCGGTTTCCCCGCGTGGCACGGGCTGTACATACGCCTCGCCGTGGCGGCCGACGCCCGCACGCTCAGGCGCGCAGAGCAGGAGCGTCTCGGGGCCGCCCTGAAATACCTTGTAGGATTCGCCCAGGCGCCGATCCGTATCCAGCACGACTCGCACGGGGCTTGGGCCTTCGACCAGGCGGGTTGTCAGCCTTGGGTCGTCCGACCGGATTGTCCGCGCGCCGACCACGACCGCGTCGCACAGGGCGCGCAATTGGTGCGTGTGGCGCAAATCCGCCTGGCCGCTGATCCAGACCGATTGCCCGCTCCGTGTCGCAATATAGCCATCGAGGGATTGGGCCAGGCGGCCGATCACGAAGCTACGATCCTTGGCCGGCGGCGCGCGCAGAGGCAAGAACAGCTCCTCGCAGGTGTCACCAAGCACGGTCGGAACGGGGCTATCCAATACGTGATCCATCCCATGCTTTTGTCATGCGTTCGCTAACAGCCGCGGGGTCAGCCTCCCCTCCGGACAGCGTCGTGCCGTGAATAAGAGATGGTGTGATCGTTGCAGATGAAAAGCCTGAATTCCGCCCGCCCTTGGGGCTGTCCGCCTGTCCGCGGGGACCATAGGCGTGCCGAGGTCCCATTCGCAAGAAATCACGGCATGCGATCGTCACAAGGATAGTGCTTCCCGCGGGGGAGCAGTCATGCCAACGATAACGACGGACAAGCCGCCATGATGATGGCTCTCGGCGGGGAGGTGATGGCATGAACATGAACAGACCCACGACCTACAGCACAGGTGCCCGCCATTTCCATTGGTGGACCTTCGCCTTCGTCACGGTCCAGTTCGTCCTCGGGTTCGGGATGCTGGTTCGCGCGAACTGGCTGAATATCTGGGACGTCCTGACCAACACGATGTACAGCACCCACAAGCTGCTGGGCATGATCATCCTGGTCCTCGTCATCGCTCGGCTGGCCTACCGGCTGCGCCGCGGTGCCCCGGATCATGAACCGAGCCTGGAACCGTGGCACAAGGTGATCAGCCACCTGACGCATTGGGCCATCTATGGGTTGTTGATCCTCGTGCCGGTGTTTGGATGGTTCGGGGTTCAGCTCTATCCCGCGCTGGATGTGTTCGGGCTGTTCTCCCTGCCGGCTGTGGTCGATCCGAACAAGGACACGAGCCGGTGGGTGCTGTGGCTCCACTCCTACACGGCATTCGTGCTTGCGGGCCTGCTGGTCATGCATGTCGGCGCGGCGCTGTTTCACCACTTCATCCGCAAGGATGGCGTGCTGACGCGGATGGTGCCCTGCCTTACGCCGAGGGATCGCCCTTAGGCCACCCGGCGGGTAGAGCGAGGAAGTCGTCGTGCCCGACCCGGACGGCCTGGCGACTGAGGGTTCGCCAGGCCATGATGGCATCGGCGCTGACCTGCCCTGTTTCCGCGACGGCCGCGGCGATGCCGTCGACCAGTTCCACGATCAATGCCGAGTCGTCGGCGGCGAGCACCCAGGGGCTGGGGGAGAGCCGGGTGGCGTAGCCGGCGGCCTGGAAGGCCTGGCGCAGCAGGGCCGAGGCCCCAGGTCCGGCGGCAGGACCGAAGCCTTTATCCGCCGTCTGGTGCATGTTGAAGGCTCGGCCGATCGCCCCGTCGAAAGCGGATTCCGGGGACCATCGGTGCGTGCCGTCATAGGTCTGGACCGTGTGAAAGGCGGCCTTCTGGCGGACAACGGCCGAGACCAGGCGGTCGATGAAAGCCGGAGACACGAGATCGAAGAAGGCAGAGGCGGTGACCAGATCGGCCCCATCCTCGATTGATCCACCCGGGTCCGCCGCGAGATCGTAAAGGCGGAACCGGACGCGGATCGTCTTGCCGTCCTTCCGGAGCCGCGGGCCATCGGGATTCAGTTCAGCGTGGTCGGCCCAGGCGGCAAGGATATCGCGGGCGGCCTCCAGCAAGGCGGGGTCGTTGTCCAGCAACGTCCATTCCTGCTCCGCCCCCAGCAGCGGCGCGGTCGCGCGGAGGTTCGCGCCGGTGCCGCAGCCGATATCGATCACCCTGGCAACGCGGTGGGTCAGGAAGGCGTCCCGCAAGGCATCGGCGATGGCCGTAGCGCGGGAACGGCGATCGACGGGCTCCCTCAGTCGCAGCCAGGCCGTAGAGAAGTCACCCATGGCGACGGGCCGATGGGACGGCGCGTGTTGCTGTCATGGGGATGATCCGATTTGCAAAGCACTCCGCGTCCCGTAACGTACGGACCCATGGATAAGCAACATAACTGTCCCGCCGCGTGACGGTCGATGCCGGAGCGAGGCCCAGGCCATGGTGGGCCACGCTGGCGGCGGCGGTCGCGCTGCTGCTGCTGCCGCTTCTGATCACGGACGTTCCGCCGATCCTGGACTATCCCAACCATCTGGCGCGCCTGGTTCTGCTGCATGCGGGGCCGGACGATCCGGTGTTGGGTCGATTCTTTGAGCCGGCCTGGTCGATCCTTCCGAACCTGGCGAGCGACGTGATCGTGCCGCCCCTGCTGGGCCTGCTGCCGCCGCACGTTGCCGGGCGGGTGATGCTGGGGGGGATCCTGCTGCTCAATCTGGCGGGGGTGATCGCCTTGCATCGCGCGCTGTTCGGGCGGCGATCATATTGGCCGCTCGCGTCGGTGCTTATGGCCTACAACAGCACGTTCCTGCTGGGGTTTCTGAACTGGCAGATCGGCAGCGGGCTGGCGATGCTGGCGGCCGCCGGCTGGATCACCTGGCGTGAGCGCAGGCCGATCGCCACCATCGCCGCGGCCTGCCTGGTGTCGGTCGCGTTGTTCTTCTGCCACCTGATGGGGGTGGCGTTCTTCCTGCTTCTGATCGGCAGCGTGGAGCTACGTGCCATGTGGGGAGGGAGCGGGAAGCTCGGGCGTTTGGCAGCCTTGATGCCGGTGGCGGCCGGCCCCCTGGTGCTGTCATTGCAGACGACCCTGCGCGATGCACCGGCCTCGACACATTGGATGAGCCTGTATGACAAGACGGTCCAGGTCGCGAGCCCGTTCATCAACTACGTCTTCCCGCTCGATCTGTTCAGCGTGGCCGTGGTCTATGGGGGAATCGTCCTTGGCATCGCGGCTGGTTGGCTGGTTGTCGCGCCACGCGCCGCGGTGGCGTTTGGCGTTGTGGTGGCCGGATATGTGGTGCTGCCGTTCGACCTCATGAGTGCGAGTTTCCTGGATACCCGGGTCGCGATCATGATCGGGTGGCTGGCGTTTTCGGTGATCGAGCCGGCTGTGCCGCGCGGCGTCGTCGCATGGCGATTGGTGGGCGCGGGATGTGTCGCGTTGTTCCTGGTGCGCATGGGTGTCCTGGCGGACGCCTGGGTGGATCATCGCCGCGATCTCGCGGAATTCCGTTCGGTGATCGACCTGGTTCCACCAGGCGCGTCGGTCTACACGACGAACGTGCCGCAGGAGGAAGCGCCCGCATATTGGGATGCCGGGCCGCGGAGCCGGCGGCTTTCGAACACGCTGCGAGCGGACTACCACATGCCGGCGTTGCTGTTCATAGAACGTGGGGCGTTTTGGCCGGTGCTGTTTGCGAATCCGGCGCAGCAGCCGATTCGCTTGCGTCCAGACTATGCCGCGCTGGCGCGGACGGCGCATTTCCTGCCATCGCATGCAAAGTTGGTCGCTGAACCGGAGCGTGCGGCCGAGGGCCTGCGGGCGTTTGACTACGTGCTGTTGATGGAGGCTGGCGCGGCCGGTGATCTGCCGGGATGTCTCACACCGATGAAACGCAAGGAGTTTGTGGCGTTGTTTCGGGTTGGTTGCTGAAGGTGCCGGCTCCAACGACAAACCCCCACTGACGTGGGCCAGTGGGGGTGTTGGTATTGTGGTTACGGGGACAGGCTTGGCCTATGCCGCGATCCCCTGCTTCCGCCCGCGTGGACGACGGCCGGAGGCCGAGCGCTTCGCGGCCCGATCGGTGAGGCGTTGGCGTACCGCATCGACCTCGGTGCCAACGATCCGCAACGACGCGCATCCAAATGCCTCCCACGCCATCGCCGAGGCGGCGGCGCCGGAGAAGTCGGGGAAAAGGCGCATGGGTCCGTCCGCGTTGGCAAAGTTGCCGCGGTCGCCTGCATCCAGATAGGATTCCGCTGGCAGACCTTCGGCCATCAGAATGTCGTGACGCGCAAGCTCCACGTGATAGTACGTGACCGTATCAACCGCGACCTGGGCGATGGACGTGCCGTTGACCAGATGCTTGATCGGAATAAGCACACCCTCGGCAAACACCGCATGATCGGGGGAGAGATACAGGTCACGCACCGGCAGCCGCGGACCGAAGGCGCCGGCCTTGACCCGCACCGGCCAGACCTTGCGCGGCTCGGGGTGGCGGGCACAATCAACCTCGCGGTAGCCGACCCACACGACCGCGCTGGGTTCCGCGCCCAGCACGACAGTGACTAGGTCGTCCTTTTGCAGGTTCTCGACCGCGACCATGCCATCGGGCGTGGCGATGCGGGTGCCGGCGGCGAAGCAGATGACGGTGTCGCTCGCCACCGCGTTCAGGTTCTGGATACGTAGATCCAGACTGGCTGGCGTGTCAGCCTGGTCGAAGGCTGTTGCCTGAGTGCCGTGATTGGCCTGCATGAAGTCCTGCAAGGCCTTCTGCTCGCCCAGGGCATTTGCCGGCACATTCGCCACGGCGGTGAAATCGAGGCTTTCGTCCACCGGCCCGGACAGCGTGCCGTCGGTCAGCAGATAGCGGAAATTCTCGCCATTCGCCTTGATCGGATAACCATCGCCGCCATTGGCTGTGAAGTTCAGGATCACGACCGGGATCGTTGCCGGGGCGGAGGGATCGGTCACCCCGTCATTGGCGATCACGGCGATCAGGTTGCCGGCTTGGTCATATAGCGCGAGGTCCTGCACGCGCGCGCCAACCGGCAGGTCCGGATCGTAGGAGAACCGAAGCCCGCCGACCTGCGGGAAGCCGCCATTGCCGGGCGCGAGACCGGCCGCGAAGTTCATGATGTTGAGCAGCCCCTGCGGCGACGTGTCGAACACCATCAGGCGGTTGTCGAACCGCAACGCGTTCTCGACGTCCAACTGGGAAACATTGCCGTTCGCGGTCAGTGGGTTGGCCACCTTGCCGCCGCCCGCCGCGACCGACCCGATCGAAGCGCGCAGCCCGCCGCCATTCTTCAGGGACACCATGACGCCGCCGCCCACGGCATCCAGTGCTTTGAACGCGTTGGCGTCCGCCGTCAGGTTACCCAGGTTGGTCTCCTGCGCACGCCCGAAGACCCGGTCGCCTTCCAGGTAGACATCGCTGAAGCCAAACTTGGTGCCGTCCTTCGCCGTGACAACTGCGTCGATCCCATCGACAATCGCCTGGACCTTGGCGCCGGTCGTGCTGCCGGCGACGATCTCGGCGGCTGATTGAGTCGAGCCGTAGATCGCCTGCAACGTCGCCTCGCTCGATGCATAGGCGCCGTTGATCACGTTGTTCAGCGCGGCGGTGTTCAGAATGCCGGCCGAGTCGAACTCAACCTGCAACCGGCCCAGATAGGTGTATTCGGTATCGGTGGTAACGATCAGGGTGGGATTGCCGTCCTTGTCCGTCGTCAGGATCGGATAGGTCGCGACGAAATCAGCGTCATGCCCGTTGAACCCGACCGGGACGTCGTTGGCGTCGCCCAGGCGTTCATGCCCGCCGCCGGCTACCATCACGTCGATGCCGGACACCATGCCGGCCAGCACCTGGTTGCGACCGAGATCATCAAGCTGGTCGACCATCACGACCTTGTTCACCCCGGCCAAATGCAACGCGTCCACCGAAGCCTGCAGCAGGTTGGCGACCTCCTGCATTCGTGACGCCTCATCGGTGCCGCTGCCCTGCGGTACCGTGCCGTTCGGGGATGTCTTCGACAGCAGCTCGAACGTCGTGGCGCCAACGATTCCGATCCGTTCGCCGTTGACGGTCACGATCGAGTAGGGCGCGATCTTGCCCTTGATGGCGGACGCTTCCATGCCGGCGAAGTTATTGGCCGCCGAACCGCCAAGCGTCGCATCGGCGAGACCGCGCAGCGCGCTGTCGGCGGAGAAGTTGAGGTTCGCCGTGATGAACGGGAACTGCGCACCAACCCAGGCACCGGAGGCACCGATCGCACCTGCAACGACCGGCGATCCGAGGTCGAACTCATGGTTACCCAACGCCGACGCATCCACGCCGAACGCATTCATGATAGCAACGTCCGCTCGGCCCAACGCCGCTGATCCGATACCGGGGATCGCGCTCATGGACGGATCGGCACCGGCGACCAGCCAGGGGCCAGGGATCCAGGTGTCGCCCTCACCCAACAGCAGCGTATTGGCGGTTGTGGTGCGGAACTGGTCGATCATCGCGCCCATGATCGGGGCCGTGTCCACCCCGAGCGTGCCGGATTCGCCGTAGAAATGCAGGATCTGGAGCGTGTAGGGCGGCTGGACGATGGCACCCGGCGATCCGATTTCCGCCCCATTCGCCGCCGCGTAGAACGCGCCGTTCGTGCCGGCGGCGCTTTGCGTTGCGATCGTGACGGCGTTCAGGCCAGACGCGTTCTCAAACGTCGGGAGCGGCCCACCAGGCGACACGCCGAACGTAATGCTGGAGCGCAGGCTGTTACCGCCGTCATACAGATGGATCGCGTCGCCGCCGCTGCCCAGGCCCACGCCCGAACCGGTGTAGCTGCCGATCTGGAGGCCAACGGGGGCTCCGGTCCCAAACCAATGGCTGAGGAACGCGGGCGCCGCCGTCGCCGGATTGGCGGATTCGACGAAGATCACCGATTCCCCAGCGGCAATGCTGGTCACGCCGTTCAGGGTCACGGCCGCGGCCGGAGAGCCGGACGCGTCGTCCATCTTCCAGCCGGTGATGTCGATCGCAAACGCGGTGGTGTTCGTAACCTCGAACCAGTCGAAGCCCAGGGGGCTGTCTCCGCTCGACCACGGCGCAATCTCCGAGATGAACACGGAGCCGATGCTGCCGGGCGATCCGATCTCGTCCGTGTGGCTGACCGCGGCAAACGCCCCGTTCGTGCCAATGGCGCTGAGCGTGGTGACCGGAACGTTATTCAGGCCAGCCGCGTTGTTGAAGGTCTGGAAGGGGCCGGTCGGAGAGGCACCGAACGTGACATTGGCCCGCACGGTCCCGCCCGCGTCGAACAGATTGACCGCGTCGCCACCTGTGCTGAGACCGATGCCGCCACCGGTATAGGTGCCTACCAGAAGGCTCGCCGGCGGGCTGCCGCCGAACCAGTTGGTCAGGAACGCCGGCACCGTGGTCGCCGGATCGCTGGCTTCGATGAAGATCACCGACTGGCCGGCGCCAATGCTCGTGATCCCGTTCAGCGCCACCGAGGACACAAAGCTGGCGGAGCCGTCATCCATGCGCCAGCCGGTGATATCCACCGCGCTGGAGCCGGTGTTCGTCACCTCGAACCAGTCGGCCCCGACCGGGCTGTTGCCGCTGGACCAGGGCGCGACCTCGGAGATGACCAGCGACCCGGCCGACGGGTTCTCATTCACGATGTCGGTCACGGACAGCGTATAGACGGTCGTGGCGTCGGGCGTATTGCCGACCGACGTGTCGTCGACCGCCACCGTGATCGTGTAGCTGGCCTTGGTCTCGAAATCGACGACGGTGCCGGCCTTCAGGAACAGGCCGCCGTTGTCGACCTCGAAGAAGGCCGCGTCCGCGCCGCTCAGCGACAGGTCATTGGTGCCCAGGCCATCATCGGTGACCCGCACGTCCGCGACCTTGATCCTGGTCGTCGTGTTGGTGTTCTCGTCGATCGCCGCCACCGGATTGTCCAGCGTAAGCGCCGTCGGTGCCAGGTTCTGCGCCGAGGACAGCGCATAGACCCAAAGCTGCGGGTGATCGAAGTCGCCACCGCCATTCTCGCTGACGACATACAGCGTGCCATCCGCGTCCATCGCGAGGCCTTCATGCTGCTGATCGGCGACAGATAGCGGGTTGCCCGGGTCGGAGGCGATGTTCAGCGTGCTGTAGATCGTTCCGGACCGGTCGATCTCGACGATCCGCGCCGATGCCTGGCTGAGCAGAAGAATGCGTCCCGCGGCTTCGTCGCCGGCCAACGCGCCGACATTCGACAGCGCATAGACGTCCGCGATGTCCGCGAGACCCGCCAGTGTCGGATCGAACAAATTGATGGAATTGACGGTGGTGGGAGAGCCGTTGGTCGCCGTTCCTGCCGCGAAATCAATATCCGTCTGGAACACGGACTGCGGCGAATCTTCCTTGACGAAGATGAAGCCGCCAGTCTGCGGATCGTAGGACAGGCCCTCGAACCCGATGTTGCCGATTGTCGTGCCGAGCTTGACGGTCTGCGCGGCGTCGCGGGTCAGGGTGGTGCCGGGGGCGTAGGTGAACTGGACGGCCTGCCGGTCGCGCTCCTCGCTCATGACGAACACGCCGCCGCCGATATAGGCAAGGCCTTCGGGATCATAGAACGCGGTGCCCTGCGGGCTGCTGCCCGGCGACAGGGTCATCGTGTCGATCAACTGACCGGTCTTTGTGATCTGCGTGATCGATGTGCCGCCATCGCCTACGACGAACAGGGTGTCGGTGTCCCAGTTGTAGGTGACGGCTGAAACCTCCTGCGCCAACAGGTTGTTCGTGGGCGCGCTGGTCCGGGTCGGCTCTGGCAGGTCAAAGCGGCCGATGCGGACATAGTTCGCCAGGCTGAACTGTGCGACAGCCAGGGACGTGAACGGCGGATCGTTGTCCGCTGCCTGGGCGTTGGTGTTTCCGTCGAACGTGGTTGAGCCCGGTCCCAGCGCCATGTTGGCGATCCCCTTGATTGCTGCATCGGGGTATCGCAGCGTCAGCTTGGACTACCCGGCGCGTGCCGGTCCGCCATGGGACTGTCGCACGCGGGCAGTCAGCCGAACGACCACGTGGCACACCCCGTCAGCGGGGCTTATGGGCACTGGTCATGACCTCTCGATCACAAACAGAAGACGGTCGTGTGACAGATGCGGATAGCGCGATCCGCTCTGGCGGGCGCGGGGTGGCGGGTTCTGCCGGATGTTACGCGATCTGTTGCGTGGCGAGGGCATGATGCGGCGCTTGGGGATCGCAGCGCTTGACCGCGGGCCGAATACCTCGAAGCCCGATCCTGACCATAAAATATATCCCTACCTTCTTGGCGATCTCGTGGTCGATCGCGCCAACCAGGTGTGGGCGGAGGACATCTTTTGCCTGGGGGCCGCCGACACGGTGTACCTGAGAGCCTATGACAGTGTCGCCGAGGCGCGGGCGTCAACCGGCCGGTATCTGGGATTCCTCAATCGCAAAAGGCCGCTTGTTTTCTGAGGGTATTGAGTCCCCAACGACAAACCCCCACTGACTTGGGTCAGTGGGGGTCTATTATCGGTGGTTGCGGGGACAGGATTTGAACCTGTGACCTTCAGGTTATGAGCCTGACGAGCTACCGGGCTGCTCCACCCCGCGCGGGTGGTTTTTGTAGGGTGGATTGGAGGACCTGGCGGCGACCTACTCTCCCGTGTCTTAAGACACAGTCCCATGGGCGCTGGGGATTTTCACGGCCGAGTTCGGGATGGGATCGGGTGCGGGCTCCCCGCCAAAGCCACCAGGTTGTCCAATCCACCCTGTCTGTATGGATCAGGGTGTG
>CANJSR010000139.1 GCA_947476855.1 Acetobacteraceae bacterium | reverse complement strand
CGCCGATCGAAACGCCCACGACCGCCGAATAGGAGGTCGCATTGCCGCCCGAGCCCCCGCCGCCGCCGATCGACATCGCGACCGAGCCATGCGCCAGGTCGCCGCGTGTGGTCACGAGGCCGGCCGAGACGATGTCCACCACCCCGCCATTGGCCGCCTTGCCGCCATCGCCGCCCACGGAAAACGCCCCGGTCGCGTCGCCGCCGACCCCGCCCCCGCCGCCGACCGACAGCGCCAGAATCCCCATGGACTGCGCGCCTGAGGTTGCAATCGTGCCGCGGTTGATGACCGTCACGGCGCCCGGCGCGCCGGAGGAACCTCCATCGGCCGCCGTCGCCAGCACGCCACCCGCGGAACCGGCATTGCCGCCACGCCCCGCGAAGGCCTGGGCCAGGATGCCATATGACGCGGCACCGTCGGTGGTGATGGACGCTTCGCTCGCCACCCGGATCGTCCCGGCGGCTCCGCCATTGCCACCCAGGCCGGAATCGGAATTGGAGCTGGCGGCGTTGCCGCCGTTGCCACCGTTGCCGCCCCGGCTGACGGCGATGACGCCCGGGGACTGGTCATTGCCGGTATACAAGGCGTGAGGGGCCAGAATGATCGTCATATCCCCGGCCGAACCAGCCGGACCGCCGTCCCCGCCATCGGCATTGACCAGCACGTTGGCGCTGCCGCCATTGCCGCCATTGCCGCCGATCGATTGCGCGAGAATACCCGGCGAACTGATCCCGTGCGTGGTCAGACTGGCCGCTCTCGACGTCGTGATCTGGATCGTGCCGCCACTTCCGCCGGTCCCGCCACCCGCCGCGTTGCCTTCGCCGGAGCCGGTAACGCTGCCGCCCGCACCGGCCGACCCGCCGAAGGAGACCGCCACCAGGGCCGGAGACCCTGACCCGTAGGACAACAAGCTGAACATGCCGTCGTCGGGGACGAAGATGGCGCCCACGTAGCTGCCCCCGTGCTCCACCGTGACGGAGCCGGCGTTGCCGCCGTCGCCGCCAGGGCCGGAACAGCACCGAACGCCAACCCCATCCGTACTGCCGCCAATCCCCCCGTCCCCCGCCACCGAAGCCGCGATCGCAACCGGTGCCGCTCGGCCGTTCGTATAGACATCACCCCCGTGGTTCATCCTCAGGGTGATGGCCCCGCTGCTGCCCCCCCGCCCGCCGCCGCTGTCGGCATTGGACGAATCGCCATTGCCGGCGCGCCCACCGGTCGATTCGACCAGCACGCCCGCGACGTTGTCGGTCAGTCCGAGCGTTCGATTGATGCTGGTGTTCTGCAACAGCAGCGACGCGTCCCCCGCGAGGCCTCCGGCGCCACCGCGTGAACTCCCCCAGCCGATGCCGCCCGCCCCGCCCCAGGAGGAGGCCACCACGACCGCCCCGACCAGGGGCGGAAACGCGCTGAAGCCTTGCAGGCCGCGGGTGATCGGCGGCGTCGGGAAGCTGCTGTTCGCCTGCGGCACGTCCACGCTGCCCGTGTTGAACGTGATGGTACTGTTGATCTGGTAGACGTTCACGATATCGGCGTTGCCACCCGGGCCGCCATCGACGCCGCCATTCTGCGAATTGGCCCCCTTGCCGCCGACCGAGGAGCCGAGGACCGCGATGGCGCCAACACCGAAATTGTTGCTCGACCAGCCGGCCCAACTCAGGTTGAGATCGCGCTTGTTGGTCAGTTCGATCGAGCCGGCGCGGTTGCCCATCGACGCGGTCGTCTCTCCCTCATACGCCCATCCCTGGCCGCCATTGCCGCCGGTCGACAGGGCCACGACCAGCCGCGTGCCGCCGCTCGATAGGCCGTTCGTGGTGATGGTGATCGGCGCGTCGTTCGTCGCGTTCACCCGGCTGCCAAACGCGGCCAATCCGCCTCGGCCGCGCAGATAGGTGTTGTGGCCCTCCGCGTCGGTTCCATAGCTGTACTGGTTGCCGCCATCGCCGCCGGAACTGATCGCGCCGAACCAGGTGGATTCCCCCGCGAAGGTCGCCGTGATCGATGTCGTGTTGGTCGCGGAGACCGGAAATCCGCGACGCCCGAAGCCGCCACTCTGGACGTCCTGGTCGCCATTCTTGCCGTCGGCGCCGATGCTGGACACGATCACGGTCTGCGCTGGCGCACCCTGGCCGGCCAGCGTCGCCACCGCCAGGCCCATCGCGATCGGCCAAGCCAGCCCGCGCCCGACGGCAAGCCGTCCGACCCGGAACAGTCCACGCAATGCATGGCACCCTGTCAGCGACATACCCGCCACCACCTTTTTGTTGCCAACCCGGCCCCTGTCAGTCCCGTTCCGACTATCGCGGCCGCTGCGGTGCGTATTCCCGCGGGTTTCGCCGGCCCAGCGGGTTCCGCGTTGACATGCCAAGTATCCTCGGGATTTGGCAATAAGGGATATGTGTAACGGAATTATTGCGCGCCGGGACGCAGCGCCATCCCGTCATCCACCCGGGGTGTCAGCGGACCGCTCCGCCCGAAAGAGCCAGGCCTTGGCCACCTCGGTCGCGCGTTCCTCTCCGGTCAGCATCGACCGAGCATCCAGCCCGACGAGGGAATGACGCATTCATACCACGGTAAGCGGCGTGTGCCGCTCTGCCAGCGGCCACGCGGGGAAAACCGCCGTCGCACGCGCGGGAGAGCCTCCGGGCGACGGGTTTCGTTATATCCGTTTGGACATTGCGGACGGCGGGTGTATACCGGCCATACGCTATTCCCCGGTGAAGCTGACGGGAATCGGCCGACCGGGTGAAGGAACACATACGATGTATCCCAATGTCTTATTGCTCATCGACGGCCGATGACTTCCCGCCGCGTCCGGCCGCACGCTGGTGGTCGTCAATCCGGCCAGCGGTGACACCATCGGGACCGTCGCGCACGCCAAACGGGCCGACCGCGATCACGCGCTGGACGCCGCGGACCGCGGCTTTCGGGTCTGGCGCAAGGCATCGGCCGCAAGGTATCGGCCTATGACGACTCAAAGCTGATGCGCAAGGCCGCCGACCTGTTGCGGGACCGCGCCGACGCGATCGCGCCGCTGATGACGCGGGAGCAGGGCAAGCCGCTGCCGGAAGCCAAGGGAAAGGTGCTCGCCGCCGCCGATGTCATCGGCCGGTTCGCCGAGGAAGGCCGCCGCACCTATGGCTGCGTTATTCCCGCCCGGGCCGAAGGCATCCACCAGCTTGTGATCAAGGAGCCTGTGGGACCCGTCGCCGCCTTCACCCCCCGGACCTTCCCCATCATCCCGGCCATCGTGTTTGACCACGCCGATGTGGACGCGGCCAGCCGGCTGCTGGCCGCGGCGACGTATTGCAATGCCGGCCAGGTCCGCGTGTCGGCCACCCGGATGCCGGTGCAGGAAATCGTCTACGAACAAGGCTTCCTCCGCCACACCAGGGCGGTGAAGGGCGGCGACGGGATGGCAGCCGGAACCACCAGGGGCCCGATGGCCGATCCCCGCCGGATCGCCGCCATCGCGGACCGTCACCCGGATGGCAGGCGATTGAGCGCCTGGATGTGCTTGCGCACGGCGGCGGCGGCATCGACCTCGATGGCGCGGTATCGCTCCACCACCGCCTTCCCCGCCTTTGTCAGCACGGCCCCACCCCCGCCGCTGCCGCCCGCGGCGGTTTCCACGACAGGCGTGCCGAGGCCCTTGTTCAGCTCTTCCACGAGTTCCCAGGTCCGGCGGTACGACATCCGCAACGCCCGCCCCGCCGCCGAAATAGAGCCCGAGCGCGCGATTTCTTCCAGGACCGCGATCTTCCCCGGTCCGATCCGGGTTCCGGACGCGAGGTCCACCCTGATGCTCAACCGGTCGCTGGCCTTCGCCGTCTCCGGCAACCTGTTTTTTCGTGGCGCCATGATCCCGCAACCAAACACGTCCGGCCCCGTGGGATCAACCGGGGCCACGGCCACATCCTGCCCGCTGGCCTGAAACCCTCCCGCACTTGAAAGGTCACCGCATGCGCTTCGTCCTGTTCCTCTGCCTCCTGCTTGCGCCGGTCGTGGCCCGCGCGCAGGCCGTGACCGTGTTCGCCGCCGCCAGCCTGACGGACGCGATGAGGGACATCGCCGCCGAATGGACCAAGGCGGGCCGCAAGCCGCTGCGCCTGTCCTTCGGGGCCAGTTCGTCGCTGGCGCGCCAGATCGAGCAAGGCGCGCCCGCGAACCTGTTCGCCTCGGCCGACCTGAAATGGATGGACTACCTGGCTGACAAGAACCTGATCGCCCTGGACACGCGTCGGAGCCTTCTGGGCAACACGCTTGTGCTGATCGTGCCGGCCGACAAACCCCGCCAGATCGCCATCACCCCGGCCCTCGACCTTGCGGCCCTGCTGGGCGCCAACGGCCGCATCGCGACGGGTGACCCCGCGCACGTGCCCGTCGGCCTCTATGCGCGGGAGGCGCTGACGAAGCTGAGCCTGTGGGATGCCGTCATGCCCCGGCTCGCCCGGACCGAGGATGTGCGCGCCGCCCTGCTGCTGGTCGAACGGGGCGAGGCCCCGGCCGGGATCGTCTATTCAACCGACGCCGCCGCATCCAAGGGCGTGTCGGTCGCGGGAACCTTCCCGGCCGACAGCCATCAGGCTATTAGCTATCCCTTCGCAGTCACCAAGGCCGGTGACACACCGGAGGCGCGATCCGTCATGACCTACCTGGCCGGCCCCCTGGCCCGGGCCATCTTCATCCAGCGCGGCTTCAAGGTTCATTGACCTGACGCTCACGCCGGAAGAATGGGAAGCCGTCAAGCTCACCCTCTATGTCGCGGCTCAGGCTGTCGGGTTCGGCCTGCCGCTGGCCATTGTCGTCGCCTGGGTGCTGGCGCGGTGCCGCTTCCCCGGCCACGCCTTGCTGAACGCGCTGGTGCATCTGCCGCTCGTGCTGCCGCCGGTCGTGACCGGCTGGCTGCTGCTGATCACCTTCGGCGTGCGCGGCCCGATCGGCGCCCTGCTGCATGACTGGTTCGGCATCCGGCTGGTCTTCACGACCGCGGGCGCGAGCCTCGCCTGCGGGGTGATGATCTTCCCCATCATGGTCCGCGCGATCCGCCTGTCGTTCGAGGCCGCGGACCCCGGCCTCGAACAGGCGGCGCGCACCCTTGGCGCCGGGCGGCTCGACCGGCTGTTCACCATCACGCTCCCGCTCGCCTCCCCCGGCATCCTGGTCGGCGGGATCGTGGCCTACGCCACCTGCCTGGGGGAGTTCGGCGCCGTCATCACCTTCGCCGCCAGCATCCCCGGGGAAACCCAGACCCTGCCGCTTGCGATCTACGCCGCCTTGCAGGTCCCGGGCGGAGAGGCGAAGGCCGCGCAACTGTCCCTGGTGTCCATCACCCTGGCATTGACGGGCCTGCTGCTGTCGGAATGGTTCGCCAAGCGTCTCAATGCCATGCTGGGTCGATGAGCCTTTCGATCCATCTGCGCCACGCCTTCCCGTCCATCACCCTGGATGTAACGTTCGAGGCACCGACCCCCGGCGTAACCGCCTTGTTCGGTCCGTCCGGTGCCGGCAAATCCACCATCATCGCCGCCGCCGCCGGCCTGCTGCGCCCCGATGCGTGCCGGATCGCCGTCGATGGCCGGGTCCTGGGCGACACGTCCGCCGGCGTATGGCTGCCGCCCGAGCGCCGGCGGATCGGCTTGGTCTTCCAGGACGCGCGCCTGTTCCCGCATATGTCGGTCGCGAACAACCTCCGCTACGGCATGCGCCGCGCCGAACCCGGCCCCATCCAGTTCGACGAGATCGTGGAATTGCTGGGCATCGAGGCCCTGCTGGCCCGCCGGCCGCACACCCTTTCGGGCGGCGAACGCCAGCGGGTCGCAATCGGCCGAGCTTTGCTGGCGCAGCCGCGGTTGCTGTTGATGGATGAACCGCTGGCGAGCCTCGATGCCCCGCGCAAGGCGGAAATCCTGCCGTTCCTGACGCGGTTGAAGACAACGCTGCGCCTGCCGGTCCTGTATGTCACGCACGCGTTGGATGAGGTCAATCGGCTGGCGGACTCGGTCGTGCTGATCGACCAGGGGCGCGTCGTCGGCGCGGGGGCCTTGGCCGACATCGCAACCAGGGCCGACCTGCCCTTTGCCCAGCGCGACGATGCGGGGGCGCTGCTGCACTGCGAGGTCGCCGGCCACGATGCCGGGCGGGAATTGACGCGCCTGTCCGGCGGCGGCGTGACGTTCCTCGTGCCCCTGCTGGACCTGCCGCTCGGCAGCCGTGTGCGGGTTCGGATACCGGCGCGGGAAATCACCCTGGCCGGCAAGGCCCCTGAATCCATCAGCATGCACAACATGATCACCGGCACCGTCCGGCGGATCGCGCGGGAGGGCGCCCGCCGCTCCGCCATGGTCGAAATCGCGTTGCCCGACGGCGCCTTGCTGTCCCGCGTGACGCCGGACGCGATTGGCAATCTGGGATTGGTCGAGGGCGGCCCCGTCCTCGCGCTGATCAAGTCCACCGCGATCGAGGTTCTGGGCGCCTGAACCCAGGCGCCCCGGCGGTGTTCAGGTGCCGCGCTGGCCGATCGGGCAGGTGTTCAGGCCCAGGATCGTATAGAGCGGGCAGGTATTCAGCAGCCCGGTCGCCAGCGGAACAAGGCCGATCAGCCCCCACCAGCCCAGCGGCCCGAACCATCCCGCCGCGAGCAGGGCAATCCCGACCACGATGCGAAGGATCTTGTCCAGGCCACCAACATTTGTACGGAACATGGGTTTCTCCCTAGGCGGCTTCTGCCGCCGTTATCGATTTCAGATGGAGGAAGCGGTCGCCGCTCCGGTCGGTCCGACCTGGCCCGCTGACGGGGCAATGACACCGTCGCCATTGGCGCCGATCTCGGTCCGCCACGGGCGCCAACGCTCCAGCGCCACCAGGCCGGCGATCAGCACCACCGCGAAGCCCAGGGCCAGCATCCAGAACGGAACACCGGTCACGCTCGCGAGGGTCAGCTTGCCCGGCCCACCCGACAGCAGGATCGGATTGAGCATCGGCTCCAGATAGGTGAACGCCACGGCGCCCAGCAGGCCGCCCACCAGCGTCAGCCGAGCGTCAGCGTATCCGGCGCCGATCTGGGCGGCGACGGTGCCGGGACAGGCGCCCGCCATCGCGATACCGACGCCCAGCAAGGCGCCTCCGATCAGGTCCGCGCCCATCAGCACGGCTTTCGGTGCCAGCTTCACGAACCCGAACCCGTGCAGCACGGCCAGCACGACCAGCCCCGTTGTGACGGCGGTCAAGAAGATCTTGAGCATCACGAAATTCCGCAGGCGCATCTGGCCCACGATGATCCCGGGTTCAAACACACGGGATTTTTCCAGCGCGAGGCCGAACACGGCGCCCATCGCCAGCCCGATCAAAACGGCTGTGAATACGGACATATTCATTCTCCCTTGTCAGGAACGGCGCATCAGCAGGGCGGTGACGATCCCACCGGCGAACATCGCGCCCACGGCGATGAACGAACCCAGCGCGAGCTGCGCGATACCGGAAATCCCGTGGCCCGAGGTGCAGCCATCGGCGATGCGCGCGCCCAGAAGCATGATGAAGCCGGCACCGAAGGCCATCACGAAACGGCCGGTCCGGGTCCCTGCCCCGCGCACGTCGCGCCAGATCGGGGCAATGCCGCTGCGCGCCGTGCCCGACAAACGGGATGACAGGAACGCGCCGAGCGCGATCCCCACGACGACCGCGACCTGCCACCAGTTCTTGGCCCCCGAAAGATGCTTGGCTGCATAGTCGATGGAGGTGATGCCAGGGTCGACGAACGATGCCAGGCTGTCACCCACGGTCACATAGGATGACGACGTGCCCAGCGCGGTACCAAGCAGAAGGAATGCGGGAATTTGCAGGAGTCCGATGATCGTGCCAGTCAGATACGGTGACCAGGCTCGGTCAGTGAGGGAAAGCATGGCGTTGCTCCTTTTCAGGTTGCCGGCATGCGTCATTCATATTAGAATTTTCTCAATTAGTAAATACTAATGTTGAGGCCGGATGACACAAACGACATCAATGCACGAAGCCATGGAGGCCCAGGCCGCCGAAGCCGCCCGCATGCTCCGCCTGCTCGGCCACGAAAAGCGCCTGCTCGTGCTGTGCCACCTGGTTTCGGCGGGGGAAATGAATGTCAGCGACCTCGTGGCCGCGGTCGGGCTATCGCAGTCCGCGCTGTCCCAGCATCTGGCCCTGCTGCGGGAGGATGGGTTGGTCGCGACGCGGCGGGAGGCGCAGAGCATCCTGTACCGGCTCGCTGATCCCAGGGCGGCCCGCATTCTCGGATTGCTGCGGGACCTTTATTGTCCGCCGGAGGAATGACGGTTCAAGGGGAAGCAGGATGACAGGCGGGGCCGACGAAACGATCATCTACCACAACCCGAAATGCGGAACGTCCCGCAAGGTGCTGGGGATGATCCGGGACGCGGGGGTGGAGCCTCGGGTCATCGAGTATCTGAAGACGCCACCGACCCGGGCGGAACTCACGGCCCTGCTGGCCCGGATGGGGATCACGCCGCGGGCATTGCTGCGCCGCCGCGGCACGCCCTATGACGCACTCGGCCTGGATGACCCGGCGCTGAGCGACGATGCCCTGATCGACGCCATCCTCGCCCACCCGATCCTGATCGAGCGGCCGGTCGTCGCATCCCCCAAGGGCGCGGTGCTGTGTCGGCCGGTGGAGCGGGTGCGCGACGTCCTGCCCTGATCCGGGGGGTTCAGACCCGGCGACGAAGCCCCGCGAGGCCCAGCAACCCCGCCGCCAGCAGCGCGAGTGAAGCAGGTTCCGGTGCCTCGACCGGGACTGCGTCGAAGGTCGTGACCAGGCCCAGGAAGTCGGTCTGGGGGTGAAGACCCGCCATCGCCCGCGACATCAGCCCGGACGTCGAATCCGTCTGGAAATGCGACGAATAGGACGCGTTCGCGCCGGTCACGATGACGTCCTCCATCAGCAGATTGCCGTCCGCGGGGTCGTAGACGAACGGGGAACCGTTGAAGGTCAGTGCGGCCGGCAGGTTGCCGGACACCACGAAACTTCCGAACGACCCCAGCAGGGTGCCTCGATTGGTCGCGAAACTGACCGCCAGGGCGTTGGCGGGCTGCGATGTCGTATAGAATGAAATGGTATGGGTCGCCGGCTGCATGGGGTTGCCGATCTGGCTCGTCTGTCCATAGAACGTCAGCGCACTGATGGTCACCGGGCCGGAAAAGGCGGTGGAGGACCAGGCCTGCTGGTATCCGGTCAGACCCATATACGGCGCGCAGGTGAATGGGATGCAGTTATTATTGTCGCCCACGCCAATCGTGATCGCTGCCTGAGCGACCGGCGCGCAGGCCAGACCGGCGAGGATGGCGATCCCTGAAAGAGCCACACGCATATGACGAATCCCATACAGCCAAACTTTGTAACAACATTTATCATGTTCCGGGCACGGGTCAAACTTCCACCGGCACCGTAATCAACCCGAACGGCCATTGCCGTCCTGGTCGGGTCGCGCCCGACCAGGACGATCCGGCATCAACGGAACGCCGGAATGCGAACTTCTGGCGCCTGCATACGCCATTGGACCGACCGGCCGCCTTGCCTGTAATCTGGTGCAACCGGACCATCCCCGGTCCGCCGCCGTTATCGACCGGAGACCCCATGGCACCTCGCCCCGATCCCGTTGCCTCCGATCCCACCGCGCCTGCCGAGGCCCGCGTGGTCGTCATCGGCGGGGGCATCATCGGGGTCTGCACGGCCTATTTCCTCGCCCGGGCAGGGGTGCCGGTGGTGCTGTGCGAGAAGGGGGAGATCGCGGCGGAGCAATCCAGCCGGAACTGGGGCTGGTGCCGCAAGATGGGGCGCGATCCGGTGGAAATTCCGCTGGCGCAGGAAGCCTTGCGGCTCTGGGCCGAGATGGACACCGAGATCGGCGCGGAAACCGGGTTCCGCCGCTGCGGCATCGTCTACATGTGCCGCACACCCGAGGAACTCGCGCGTCGGGAAGCCTGGCTGGATGGGGTCGCTCGTCCGTACCAGCTCGACAGCCGCCTGCTGACGCGGGACCAGATGGCACGCGTGCTGCCCGGCATGACCGGCGCCTGGGCGGGCGGGTTGTTCACGCCGAGCGATGGGCGGGCGGAACCGCAGAAGGCGGCGCCGGCGATCGCGAATGCCGCGCGCAAGCTGGGGGCCTCGATCCTGACCAACTGCGCGGTGCGCGGCGTGGAGACACAGGCGGGGCGGATTTCCGGCGTCGTGACCGAGAAGGGCCGGATTGCCTGTGATTCGGTCGTGCTCGCCGGTGGTGTCTGGTCGCGCATGTTCTGCCGCAGCCTGGGCATCCGTCTGCCGCAGTTGCGCGTCATGTCATCGGTCATGCGGACCGAGAAGATGGAGGGCGGACCGGAAATGTCCGCCAGCGGCTTTGGCTTCAGCCTGCGCAAGCGGATGGACGGCGGCTACACCGTTGCGAGTTGGAGCGGCAATGTTCACGACATCGTCCCCGACACGCTGCGCTTCACGCGTGATTTCATTCCGGCGCTACGGCATCAGCGCGGCAGCCTGAATTTGCGAGTCGGCGGGCCCTTCCTGCGGGACCTGTTCTCTCCGGCCGCGTGGAAGCTGGATGGTGTCTCGCCGTTCGAAAAGACCCGCATCCTGGATCCCGCGCCGCATGAACCGATCCTGCGGCAGGCCCAGACCAACCTGACAGCGGCCTTCCCGGTGTTTCACGGCATGAAGATCGCTGAACGCTGGGGCGGGGTGATCGACGTGACGCCGGACGCGGTGCCGGTGATCTCGGGCGTCGACAGCGTGCCGGGGTTCTTCATCGCCACCGGCTTCACCGGCCATGGCTTCGGCATCGGGCCGGGCGCTGGGCGGCTGATGGCGGATCTGGTGATGTCTCAGACCCCGGTGGTCGATCCGGCGCCTTTCCGCTACAGCCGCTTCACTGATGGGTCGCGTCCGCGGCCCCACCCTTTGGCATAGGCCCGACCCGGGCCTGGATTCGAGGACACGATGGGTCCGAACTTCCCGATCACCCGCCTGCGCCGCCT
>CANJSR010000138.1 GCA_947476855.1 Acetobacteraceae bacterium | reverse complement strand
GTCCCGTCCGTGCCGCCCAGCAGCGCGCCAAGCGTCGGGTCCACCGCGAAGGTCTGATCAGCGGCCAGGACCCGGGACGGTACCACCACCGCCCCGGCCCGCAATTCGGGCGCGAGGCCGCCGGCCAGGCCGAAGCTGACCAGCCCGCGCGCGCCGGCCCGGACCTGTTCCTCGGCCGCCGTCGTCGCGCCAGCCTCGGTGCCGCCGCCGATGCCGACCGGGCAGCCGGTCAGGGCGGCGATACGGCCCTCCGCCGCCAGGCCGACGATGAAGGCGGCGGCCGTCAGTTGTAGCGCCAGTACCGCCCGGCCGTGCCGCCGCCGGGCTGCGTCGGATCGATCACCAGCCCGCCGCCGGTATCCGGGCTCCCGCCGCCGCCGGGCGCGCTCTCGGCCCTGGGCGGCGGCACACGCTGCGACGGCCCCGTCAGCCCATAGGCGGCGGGATCATCCGAACAGGCCGCCAGGGCCAGCACCAGCCCCAGCGCGGCAAGGCCGGTCCAGCCAAGGGAACGTCCCGCCATCACCCACCCACCTTGTCTTCGGAGTTCACGCCCAACTGCTTCAGCTTGCGGTGCAGCGCCGACCGCTCCATCCCCACGAACTGGGCAGTGCGGGAGATATTGCCGCCAAACCGCAACAACTGCGCCTGGAGGTACTGGGTCTCGAACAGATCCCGCGCCTCCCGCAACGGCAGCGACATGATATCGGCGGTGGGATCGAGGTTGAGCAGGGCCGGCGCGCGGGAGCCGATCTCGGGCGGCAGCATGTCGGCGCGGATCGGTTCGCCCGCCCCGCCAGGCGCCATGATCATGAGCCAGTCGACCATGTTGCGAAGCTGGCGGACATTGCCCGGCCAGTCATAGCTCTGCATCGCCGCCAGCGCGTCGGCCGAGAATTCCCGCACCACCATGCCCGCGGCGTCGGCCGACCGCATGATGAAATTCTCGGCCAGGACAGGCACGTCCTCCCGGTGGTCCTTCAGCGCCGGCACCTTCAGCGGCACGACGGCGAGGCGGTAGTACAGATCCTCCCGGAACCGCCCCGCCGCGATCTCGGCCTGAAGGTCCTTGTTGGAGGTCGACAGCACCCGCACATCGACCTTCACGCGGGCCGATCCGCCCAGACGCTCAAACGTCTGGTCCTGCAAGGCACGCACGATCTTGCCCTGGGTTTCCAGGGGCATGTCGGAAATCTCATCCAGCAGCAGCGTGCCGCCATGGGCACGTTCCAGCACGCCCGCGCGCCTGGGATGCGCGACCGGGTCGGACCCGGCTTCAAGGCCGAACAGCTCCTCCTCGAACCGCGCCGGGTTCAGGGTCGCGCAGTTCATTACCACGAAGGGGCCGTCGGAGCGCCGGGACCGGGCGTGGATCATGCGGGCGACGACTTCCTTGCCCGACCCGGCCGGCCCGGTGATCATCACCCGCGACCCGGTGGGCGCGGCCCGCTCGATCTGGGAGCGCAACTGCGTCAAACCGGCGGAATTGCCGAGCAGCGTCGTTTCGGGACCGGCGCGCAGGCGCAGTTCGGCGTTTTCCCGCGCCAGAGCAGCGGCTTCCAGCGCGCGCCGGACGATCAGCAGCAGGCGGTCGGACTGGAACGGTTTTTCGATGAAGTCGTAGGCGCCCTTCTGGATCGCGCCGACCGCCATCTCGATCGTGCCGTGGCCCGAGATCATGATGACCGGGACCTGCGGTTCCTCGGAATGGAACGCCTGCAACAGGCCCAGCCCGTCCATGCGGGAGCCTTGCAGCCAGACATCCAGCACGACCAGGGACGGGCGGCGGGCGTGGAAGGCGGCGATCGCCGAGTCCGAATCCCCGGCGCCGCGGGTCGTATAGCCCTCGTCCTCCAGGATGCCGTCGATCAGCATCCGGATATCAGGCTCGTCGTCGACGATCAGGATTTCATGCGCCATGCATCACCCGTGGCTGGGCGGACCGCTGGTCCGCCGCGAGGCTGGGGAGGATCAGGCTGGCCATCGCCCCGGGGCCATCGGGCCGGTCATCCAGGATCAGGCGTCCACCGTGGTCTTCCATGATCTTCTTCACGATCGCGAGGCCCAGCCCCGTCCCTTTCGGCTTGTGCGTGACATAAGGCTCGGTCAGGCGGGCGCGGTCCTCGGACGGCAGCCCGACGCCGTCGTCGGTGACCGAAATCCGGACTTCGCCGTTCGATTCCGTTACCGCCAACCCGATATGGCCGGCTCCCTCGCGCATCGCAACCGCGTCGGCGGCGTTCTGCAACAGATTGGTCAGCGCCTGGCGCACCATGCGCCGGTCGCAGGGCACCACGGGGCCGCGCGGCGCGAGGTCCGTGACCCATTCGATGCCGGGGCGGGCCGTTTTTTGCAGGATCAGGGCTTCGCGCGCGATCTGGCCGACATCCTCGGGCTTGATCACCGGCTGGGGCATCCGGGCGAAGGCCGAGAATTCGTCCACCATGCGCCCGATATCGCCGACATGGCGGATGATCGTGTCGGCGCAGAGCGAAAACGTCTCGGGGTCGGACTGGATTTCCTTGGCGAAGCGGCGCTTGAGCCGTTCGGCCGAAAGCTGGATCGGCGTCAGCGGGTTCTTGATCTCGTGCGCGATGCGGCGGGCGACATCGGCCCAGGCGGCCTTGCGCTGGGCGGACTGCAATTCCGTGATGTCGTCGAACGTCACGACGAAGCCGTCGGTGCGCCCGGATGTCAGTTCGGCGCCGATGCGGACCAGCAGCGTGCGGCGATTCGCGGGCGGGCCGATCTGCACCTCGGCGGTGCGGGCGCGTTCGGGCGTGCCCTCCACCTGTTGCAGCAGGTCGGCGAATTCCGGCACGACCTGCGCCAACGGCCGGCCGATGGTGGACAGCAGGTCGAGGCCCAGGAATTCGGCCGCCGCGCGGTTCGGCAGTTCGATCCGGCCGCGGGAATCGAGGCCGATGACGCCGGCCGAGACACCCAGCAGCACGGTTTCGGTGAAGCGCCGGCGTTCGTCGATCTGGCTGTAGGCGTCCATCAGCTCGGTCCGCTGGGCGGCGAGCTGTCCGGTCATGCGGTTGAAGGCGCGCGACAGGCCGGCGAGTTCATCGCCTGTCGAGGCCTCGGCCACGCGCACCGACAGGTCACCGGTTCGGACCCGTTCAGCGGCCTGGATCAGGCCGCCGATCGGGCGGGCGATCTGGTTGGCCATCATCAGCCCGATCAGGACCGCCGCCAGCAAGACGAGCAGCGCCACGATGGCGAAGATCCAGGCGAAGGCGATCTGGAGCCACGATCGGTTGTTGTCCATACGCTGGTAGGTCTGCACCGCCAGCTCGGTCCGCTGCATGTATTCCAGGATCTGAGGATCGACCGGGCGCCCCACCATCAGGGTCAGCGGCGGGGTCGAATCGAGCCGCACCACCGCCCGCACCCGCGTGCCGTCATCGGTGTTCAGCAGGGCGACGTCGCCGGACAGGGCCTGCCGGGTCGCGGCGGGGGTGGGGGGTTCGACGCCGAAGCTCGCGAAGACGCCGGCGGCGGCGACGATCTGTCCGCTGTTGGGTTCGTAGATCACCGCCTCGGTCAGGCCGCGCAGCGTGGTCTGGGCGTCCAGCACCTGGATGAAGGCCGCGGGCTCGGTCGAGAAGAACTGGCCGGCGCGGGACAGGTCGTTGGCCATTTCCAGCGCGACGGAGCGGATGTTGTTCCGGTGCTCCTCCAGATAGCCCTGGGCCACCAGCAGGGATTCGGACAGGGAGGCGCGGACGGGATCGCTGAACCAGGCCTGGATGCCGAAATGGAAGAAGGCGACGGCGAAGGCGGCGACCAGGATGGTGGGGGCGACGGCCACGCCGCTGAACAGCATCACCAGGCGGACATGCAGGCGCGATCCGGCGGAGCCGCGCCGCCGCTCCACCCACACGCGCGTCAGGCGGCCGGCGAGGACGGCGCCGAGGACCAGCAGGACGGAGAGGTTCAGCAGGACGAGCGTCACCCCGATTCCGGGGTTGATCATGCCGAGGGGGGAGCCTCGGGCCAGCATGATGAAGGTGGCCAGGCCGACGATGAGCGCGATGGCCGTCAGGATGACGGTGACGGTGCGGCCGAGCATGATCTGGGCGAGGCGGCCGAGGAAGTAGCGGCCGGTGCGGGGCGTGGGCCCTGGGTCGGTGGCGACCTCGGGAGCGGCGCCGCTGGTCATGCGGGGGCCGGGCGTGGGGTGAGGGGGAGCTTGGCGGTCGGCGGCGAGCCCCCTCTCTCCGTCGTGTGCGGGGAGCTTGCCGTTGCGTACGGGGATCTGGCCGTTGCCCTACCCCGGCAGGCTGCCCCTCTCTCCGTCATGGCCGGGCTTGACCCGGCCACCCGCGCACCGATCGTGGTGCGACGAACCGCGCGTGGCGCAACCGCCATCGGGCGGGTGGCCGGGTCAAGCCCGGCCATGACGGAGAGAGGGGCCGTTGCGGCGCAACTGGGCGCAGCCGCGCAGGGCAAGAGCCCGGCCATGACGAGGAAAGAGCGGCCGCCCAAGGCTACGTCGGATGAAGAGACGCCCGCCCCACCCATCACATCAGGCCCCGAACCACCGGAATCTCCAGATCCCGGATCTTCTTCCGCAGCGTGTTCCGGTTCAGCCCCAGCATCGCGGCGGCCTTGATCTGGTTGCCTCGGGTCACGCCCAGGGTCAGGCGGATCAGGGGGCGTTCGACCTCGGCCAGAATCTTGTCGTACAGGTCCGTCACGCCCACGCCGTCATTGTGGGTGACGAAGAACTCCTTGATGTGCCGCTCCACCGAGCGGGCCAGCGTCTCGGGGCCGGCGGGGGACTGGGTGGAGGCCGCGGTCTGCATCTCCACCGGCGGGGCGGCGTCCACGAGTTCCATCGCAACCACATCGGCGGTGATGGTTTCCTCGGGGCACAAGGCGGCCAGGCGCCGCATCAAGTTTTCGAGTTCCCGCACGTTGCCCGGCCAGGAATGCTGGCGCAGGCGGTCGATCGCGCCCTGGTCGAGGGTCTTGTTCGGCAGCCCGTCCTCCCGCGCGCGGTCCAGGAAGTGGCGGGCGAGCAGGGCAATGTCCTCCACCCGCTCGCGCAGCGGCGGCAGGCGGATGGGGACGACGTTCAGGCGGTAGAACAGATCCTCGCGGAACAGGCCCTGGCGGATCGCGTTGCGCAGGTCGCGGTGCGTGGCGGCGACGATGCGGACATTGGCCTTGATCGGCTGGCGGCCGCCGACACTCGTGAACTCGCCTTCCTGGAGCACGCGCAGCAGGCGGGTCTGCGCCTCGGGCGGCATGTCGCCGATCTCATCGAGGAACAGGGTCCCGCCATTCGCCTGCTCGAACCGGCCCTGGCTGCGGTTGGTGGCGCCGGTGAAGGCGCCGCGTTCATGGCCGAACAGCTCGCTTTCGATCAGTTCACGCGGAATCGCGGCCATGTTGATCGCCACGAACGGCCCGGCCCGCCGCTTGCCGTAGTCGTGCAGCGCGCGGGCCACCAGTTCCTTGCCGGTACCCGATTCGCCGTTGATCATCACGGTCAGGTCGGCGGTCGTGAGCCTCGCGATCGTGCGATAGATTTCCTGCATCGCCGGGCTGCGGCCGATCAGCGGCAGGCGTTCCTCGGCATCGCGCGGCTCGATCGGCGTCGTCGAGGCTTCCACCGGCTGGGCCAGCGCGCGACCGACGACGGACAGCAGTTCCTGGAGGTCGAAGGGCTTCGGCAGATACTCGAACGCCCCGCGCTGGGCGGCCTTGACCGCGGTCATCAGCGTGGACTGCGCGCTCATGACCACCACCCGCAGGTCGGGGCGGATGCGCTTGATGCGCGGGATCAGGTCAAGGCCGTTTTCATCCGGCATCACCACGTCGGTGATGACCAGATCGCCCTCCCCTTCCTCCACCCAGCGCCACAGTGTCGCGGCATTGCCGGTGCTGCGCACCTGATAGCCCGAGCGGCCCAGGGCCTGTGTCAGGACGGTGCGGATGGAGCGGTCGTCGTCGGCGACAAGGACGGTGGGCAAGGTCACTGATCGGCGTCCTTCTCGATGATCACGGGCAGATGCAGCCTGAATTCCGTGCGGCCGGGACGGCTGGTGACCTCGATCAGGCCGCCATGGTCGCCGACGATCTTGGCCACGAGCGCCAGGCCGAGGCCGCTGCCGGTCGCCTTGGAGGTGACGAACGGCTCAAACAGATGCGGGCGCATGTCGTCGGGAATGCCCGGACCGTTGTCGCGTACGGCGACGAACAACGGCAGGTCGACCCGCGTCCGCGATCCCGGCACCGCGATCCGCACGCCATGCTGGAACCCGGTCGCCAGCGTGATTTCCGGATGCGCGATGCCCGCCTGGGTCACCGCCTCGGCCGCGTTCTTCACCAGATTAAGGATCACCTGGATCAGTTGGTCGCGATTGCCCCAGACCGGCGGCAGCGACGGATCGTAGGTTTCGACGAAGCGCACGCCGGACGCGAAGCCGGTATGGGCGAGCCTGCGGACATGCTCCAGCACCCGGTGGATGTTCACCGCCGAACGGGAAATCGGCTTTTCGCCGAACGCCTCCATCCGGTCGACCAAGGCGCGGATGCGGTCAGCCTCATCCCTGATCAGTTCCGCGAGCTCGCGATCCGCCGGCCCGACGCTACCTTCCAGCAGCTGCGCCGCGCCGCGGATGCCGGACAGCGGGTTCTTGACCTCATGCGCCAGGATCGCGGCCATGCCGGTGACGGACCGCGCCGCCCCGCGAAAGGCCAGTTGACGGTCGAGCGAGCGCGCCGTTGACGCATCCTGCATGATCAGCAGCACCGCGCCCGGTTCCTCGGGCAACGTCGATCCCTGGACGGTGATGCCGCGCTTGTGCAGGCGCGGGCTTTCGAGCGTCAGGTCATGGTCGGCGATCGAGGCCTCGGTCGCGCGCACCTGCTCGATCAGCAGGAACAGCGGATTGTCGGCCGGGATCAGGTCCTGCATCCGCAACTGCGACAGCCCGGCGGAGGAGATGCCGAGGAACTGTTCGGCCGCCTGGTTGACCAGGCGAAACCGGTTGTCCTCATCCAACAGGATCACGGGCACCGGCAGGGCGCCCAGGACGGCCGCGGTATCAACCGCCGGCGGCACCGGGGCCTTGCGGCGCGGGCGCGTGAGAGTGGTGCTCATGCAGCCTCCGCGAGGGTTTCGGAGCGGTCCGGCGCCTGCCGGGTCACGTCACGGTCGATCAAGGGGTCGTAGAACGAATCGATCAACGCGATCACGGCATCGGCGTCCGGCAGGCGGGTCACGGTGGCGCGGAACTCCGCCGATCCGGGCAGGCCGCGCGAATACCAGGACAGATGCTTCCGCGCGAGGCGGACGCCCGGGCCCGTGCCGAACCGCTCCAGCATCGCCTCATAATGCGCGTGGATGATCGCCTTCTGGCTGGCGAGCGTCGGTTCGGGCAGGCGGATCCCGGTGTGGAGGAAATGGGCGACCTGGGCCAGGAACCACGGCCGGCCGTAGCAGCCGCGCCCGATCATCACCCCATCCGCGCCCGAGCGCCGCAGCGCGTCGGCGGCATCCTGCTCCGTCACAATGTCGCCGTTTGCGATCAGCGGGATGGTCACCGCCTCGCGTACCCGGGCGATGAAGTCCCAGTCGGCGGTGCCGGTGTAGAATTGCTGGCGGGTCCGGCCATGCACCGTGACCATGCGAATGCCGACATCCTGCGCGATGCGGGCCAGCTTGGGCGCGTTCAGGCTGTTGTGGTCCCAGCCCATCCGCATCTTCAGCGTCACCGGTACCTTCACGGCCTTGACCGTGGCATCCAGGATCGCGGCCGCCGTCGCCTCATCCCGCATCAGCGCCGATCCGGCGGATTGCCCGACCGCGACCTTCTTCACCGGACAGCCGAAATTGATGTCCACCAGGTCCGCGCCGCGATCGACGGCGATTCGCGCGGCTTCCGCCATCGCGACCGGATCGCAGCCGGCAAGCTGCACGGCCGAGGTGCCGCCGCAGCCGTCAACCTCCGCCATATCGAGCGTCTTGCGGTTTTCGCGGATCATCGCCCAGGAGGCGATCATCTCCGACACCACCATTCCCGCGCCCAACCCCTTGGCGGTGCGACGGAATGGCAGGTCGGTGACCCCGGACATGGGCGCCAGGATGACGGGCGTCTCGATCCGGACGCCGTCACCGAGGTCGATTGGTCCGAGGGCAGTTTGTGTGATTTGCGAACGACAGTTGCCCATGATTTGGGCAAACTAGCGACACAGCCTCGTTCGTGCAATCCGTGTTACAGCGGGGAGAAGGGCAGGGCTCCGCCCCAAACCCCGCAAAGCGGCGCTGCCCCTTTGATCCCCGCCAAGGGCACAGCCCTTGGAACCAATTCGTTGGGGGGAAGGAGGGGCCAACCGCGTGGTTTCCCGGTCCGGGTAAGCCCCTCCTTCCCCCCAACGAACGGATTGCAAAGGCTCGGCCTTTGCCGGGAGGTCCAGAAGGGCAGCGCCCTCCTGGTCGGGCACGGGGCAAAGCCCCGCCCTTCCCGATTGACGCCGGCCCGTCGCCTGGGCATGGGTGCTGGCATGCGTATCGCGGCCATTCTTGTCGCCGCCGGATCGGGTAGCCGGTTCGGGGCGGACATTCCCAAGCAGTTCCTGACCCTCGCGGGGCAGCCGGTGATTCGCCATGCGGCGATCCGGCTGGCCGAACACGCCCCGTTTCTCCAGCCGGTGGGGGAGGAGGAGCCGATCGAAGCCGCGCTCGCCGGCCTGCCGCATCTGCCGGTCGTGCCAGGCGGCGCCACGCGCCAGGACAGCGTGCGGGCGGGATTGGAGGCGTTGGAGCCGTTCGCGCCTGATATCGTGCTGGTGCATGACGCCGCGCGCCCGTTCTTTCCCGCCTGCACGATTCCGGACCTGACCGAGGCCTTGAAGACCCATCCGGGTGCCATTCCGGCCGCTCCCGTGGCGGATACGTTGAAGCGCGTGGCGGGCGGGGTGATCACCGACACTGTCTCACGCGAGGGGCTGTTCCGAGCGCAAACGCCGCAGGCGTTTCGGTTTCCGGTGCTGCTGGCCGCCCATCGCGCGGGCTTGGTCGGGGCGACCGACGATGCCTCCCTGCTGGAAGCGGCGGGCGAGAGCGTGGCGATCGTCGCCGGCTCGGACGACAACATCAAGCTGACCTACCCCGAGGACCTGTCCCGGTTGGAGCGTGCCATGGCGCCTGTGATGATCCCCCGCGTCGGCACCGGCTTTGACGTGCATGTCCTGACCGAGGGCCGGCCGCTGTTCCTGTGCGGGGTCCTGGTGCCGCACGAAAAGGGCCTGGCCGGTCACTCCGACGCCGATGTGGGGATCCACGCCCTGTGCGACGCGATCTACGGCGCCTTGGCCGAGGGCGATATCGGCCGCCATTTTCCCCCCTCCGAGGCAACATGGAAGGACGCCGACAGCGCTCGGTTCCTGCGCCATGCCGCGGAACGGATCGCGGCGCGCGGCGGGCGGCTGGCCAATGTGGATGTGACCCTGATCTGTGAACGTCCGAAGATTGCCCCCCACGCCGCGGCCATGATGGCGCGCCTCGCGGAGCTGCTGGGGGTGGCGGTGGACCAGGTTTCGGTGAAGGCCACGACGACCGAGAAACTTGGTTTCACCGGACGCGGAGAGGGCATCGCGGCGCAGGCCGTCGCGACGGTTCTGCTGCCGGGGTAAGGTCCGGTTTGGCTGGTGACCGTCACAGGATGGTTGGGTGAACGACCCTATCGCCGCCCGGGCCTATGCATCCCGTCATTCCCGGGCTTGTCCCGGGGACCATCACCAGCACGGCGCCGCGATTGGTCCCCGGGACAAGCCCGGGAATGACGAAATTGAGTAACGCGGCCAATAAAGTCCGTTCACCCGAGCCTGGTACGGCTCAGGTCCCCTCGGACACCAGCCGGCGGTACAACTCCGGGTCCGTCGCGCCCTCGGTGCTGAACAACAGGACGCGGCTGTCCGGCCCCAGCCCCAATGTCGCCCGCGCCGCCGGATCGGCTGCCGCCAACAGGCAGCCGGCCAGGCCCGCCACACCCGATTCGCCGGACACCACGCCCTGCTTGGCCAGTAGGCGCATGCTAGCCACCGCGGCCTCATCCGGGATCGCCATGAAGGCCGCCGTCGCCCGTTCCAGTTCGCCCCAGGCCAGCAGGCTGGGTTCCCCGCAGGCCAGGCCGGCCATCAGCGTATCGAGATTGCCGGGCACCGCCGTCGGCTCGCCGAGTTCAGCGCTGGCCAGCAGGCAGGCGGCGCGATCCGGTTCCACCACGATCAGTTCCGGCGCGGGATCGAAGCGCGCCCGCATTTGGGCCGAGACCGCCGCCGCCACACCGCCCACGCCGCCTTGGATGAACACATGCGTCGGCGGCGCGCCTTCCCACTGGTCCGCCGCCTCATCCGCCATCAGGCGGTAGCCTTGCATCACGTCGCGCGGCACCTCCGTGTATCCGGCCCAGGACGTGTCGGAGACGACGAACCAGCCTTGCGCCTCCGCCTCCCGCGTCGCGGCCCGCACCGAGTCGTCGTAGGTGCCGGCAACCACCCGGACCTCCGCGCCATAATGGGCGATGGCGTCGATCCGCCCTTGGCTGACGCCGGAATGGACAAAGATGACACAGCGTGCCCCGAACCGCCGAGCGCCCCAGGCCACCGAGCGGCCATGGTTCCCATCCGTCGCGCAGGTCACGGTGATTGCCCTCGTCGCGGCGGCATAGCGCCCCGACGCCAGGTCGGCCGAGGTCGCGGACGGCGCCACGCCCCGGCGCGCGAGTTCATCGGCAAGAATATTGGCGACCGCATAGGCGCCGCCGAGGGCCTTGAAGCTGCCCAGCCCGAAGCGCTCCGATTCGTCCTTCAGGCGCATCACCGCCACGCCCGCGTCGGCCGCGATCGCCGGCAGGTCAACCAGCGGCGTCACCGCGTACCCCTCCCACCCCACGATCTCCTTCCGCGCTCTGCGGAACCCGTTGGCGGGCAGGGTGACAACCCCGGGCGTGCCGGCGCGGGGATTGGGGAACAGGCTGAAGGGGAATGGACCAATCATCCGCGAACGGTGTACCGCATCAGCCGAACG
>CANJSR010000137.1 GCA_947476855.1 Acetobacteraceae bacterium | reverse complement strand
GGGACCGGCCGGACCTGGAATACCACTACACTGATGTCTCGGCTGGCTTCGTGCGGCACGCCCGCGCTCGCTACACCGACCCCCGCATGCGCTTCGCCGTCCTGGATATCGAGAAGGACCCGGCCAGCCAGGGGTTCGAGCCAGGCGGCTTCGACGTCGTCGTCGCCACCAACGTCCTGCACGCAACCCGCGATATCCAGGAAACGCTTGCGCATATCGCGAGCCTGCTGCGGCCGGGCGGGCTGCTGCTGATCAACGAGATGACGGTGGCCGAGGACTTCGCCACCCTGACCTTCGGCCTGCTGGATGGCTGGTGGCGCGCGGCCGATCCGGCGCGGCGGCTGCCGCATAGCCCGCTGCTCGATGTGCCGGGCTGGCGGCGAAACCTGCTGGCCGCCGGGTTTGCCCATGTCGTGGCGTCCCCCGCGCCGGGCTTCCCCGATGTCGCCGGCAGTCCGCAGGTCGTGCTGCTCGCGGAACGCCAGGGCGCGGTCGCGGACATGGCGGTGCAGATGCCCGCGCTCCGCGCCGAGGCCAGGCCCGTGATCGGTGATTTCGAAGCCCTGGTCCGCGACCGTGTCGCCGCTGGCCTCGATCTGCCGGCGGATGCGATCGACGCGGAGACGCCGTTCGGGGACCTGGGCGTGGACTCGATCGTCGCCCCGCAGATCGCCGAGGACATCAACCGGACCGCTGGGATCACGTTGCGCTCGACGGACTTGTACAACTTCGCGACCGTCCGCGCGCTGGCGGATCACATCGCCGCCAGTTTCCCCGAGGCGCGTGTGAAAGCAGCCCCCGTCGCGGAGCTGGAGGACCGCGCCCCGCCCGAGCCGGCCCCTGTCATCCGCGCACCGGAAGAACAGCCCAGACCAATCGAGGCGCCCGACCAGTCCATTGCCATCATCGGGATGGCCGGCCGCTTCCCCGACGCGCCGAATGTGGAGGCGTTCTGGCGCAATATCCTCGCGGGCCATTCGGCCGTGCGGGAGATCGACCGCTTCGACATGGCGCCGTACTACGCCGCCGAACGCGGCCAGCCCGGCAAGTCCTATGCGCGCTGGGCCGCGACGCTGGAAGACCACGACCGCTTCGACCCCCTGTTCTTCGCCATCTCCCCCGCGGAGGCCGAGGCGATGGACCCGCAGCAGCGCCTGCTATTGGAAGAATCCTGGCATGCGCTGGAGAACGCTGGCGCGACCCCGGCCCAATTGGACGGCCTGCGCTGCGGTGTGTTCGTCGGCGCCTCCGCTAATTCCTACGCCGCGCCAGCCTCCCCCAGCCTCCAGACGCTTGGCGGGTCCATGGCGATCCTGTCGGCGCGGTTGTCCTATTTCCTGAACCTGAAGGGGCCGACCTTTCCGGTGGATACCGGCTGCTCCTCCTCCCTCGTGGCGCTGCATCTGGCCTGCCAGAGCCTGCGGACCGGAGAGACGGACATGGCGCTCGCGGCCGGGGTGTCGTGCAATCTGCTGTCGCCGCCGATCTTCTTCTATCTGTCCGATGCTGGCATGGCGTCGCCGAACGGGCGCTGCGCCACCTTCGATGACTCCGCCGACGGCTTCGCGCCAGGTGAAGGCGTGGGCATCGTCGTCCTGAAGCGCCTGGCCGACGCGCTGCGGGATGGCGACCGAGTGCTGGCGGTGGTGCGCGGGACGGGGATCAACCAGGACGGCAAGACCAGCGGCCTGACCGCGCCCAGCGCCACGTCGCAGACCGAACTGGAACGAGAGGTCTACCGCCGGTCCGACATCGATCCGCGCAACATCGGCCTGATCGAGGCGCACGGCACCGGCACGCGCCTGGGTGACCCGATCGAGGTCGCGGCGCTGACGGATGCCTTCGCGTCCTTCACCCCGGACAAGGGATTCTGCGCGATCGGCTCGGTCAAGACGAATATCGGCCACGCGATGGCCGCCGCCGGGATTGCGGGACTGGTCAAGGCCGTGCAGGCGGTGCGCCATGGCGTCCTGCCGCCGACGCTGCATTTCACCACGCCCAACCGGCATATCGACTTCGCCAACAGCCCCTTCGTCGTGAACACCACGGCCAGGCCCTGGACGAGCGACCGGCCGCGCATGGCGGCGGTCAGTTCCTTCGGGTTCAGCGGCACGAACGCTCATGTCGTGATCGAGCAATCCCCGCCCGTCCGGACCGAACCCGCGTCCCCTGGCCCATTCCTGTTCGTGCTGTCGGGCCGGACCGAGGCGGCTGTCGGACGCCGGATCGATGACCTGCTGACCTGGCTGCGCGCGCACCCCGAGGCACCGACCGCCGACATCGCCTACACGCTGGTCGCCCGCCGTACCCATTTCCGGCATCGGCGCGCCTTTGTGGCGGGATCGGTCGCGGAACTGACCGCGGCTCTGGCCGGCGGTTCTGTCAGCGCCCCGGCGGACCTTGCGGCGATGGCCCGCCGCTACATCGCCGGCGAGGCCCTTGATTTCACATCCATGCGTGGGAACCTGATCGACCTTCCCGGCTATCCGTTCGAGCGGGAGCGGTTCTGGAATCCGGTCGACGCCACACCCGCGCTCGCCCATGGGCCAGCGCCTGCCGTTGCCCAGACGTTGGCCGAGGCGACCGCTGGCCTGCTGGCGCCCTGGTTGACCCGTGACCATGTCATCAATGGGCGCCGCCTGTTACCAGGCGCGGCCTTCCTCGAACTGGCGCGCGCCGCGGCACTCGGTGGCGACGGGCCGAGCGTGATCCGAGATGTCGTGTGGTCCGCGCCGGTCGATGCGACGGAGGGCGATCCGCGCGTCACCATTACGGTTGAACCGGAGGGCGGTGCGTTCCGCTGCGTCCTCCGTTCCCCGGGCGCCGAACACGCGTTTGGCGTGATGGCGCGGGGTGCTGCCTCGACGGTTCCGCCGCTGGATATCACCGCGATCAGCGCGCGGTGCGGAACGTCCCTGGCCGGGACTGCTGTTTATGACACCGCGCACGAACATGGTTTCGCCTACGGCCCCGGATTCCGCGTCGTCCAGCAGGTCAGGATTGGTCGCGAGGAGGCCCTTGCCTGGCTCGTCCCGCCCGTTGGCGTCGATGGTGCCTGGGTGCTCGATCCGGGGCTGCTGGATGGCGTGTTCCAGACCGCGGCCTGCATCGGTCTTTCTGATCCGACCGCGATGCACGCGGCCTTTGTGCCCTTCGCCCTGGGGTCCTTCACGAGCCACGCGCCGCTACTGGGTCCCTGTGTCGTCCATGCGCGCGTAACCGCCCGAGGCCCGGGACTGATCGTGTTCGATATCGACGTCGCGGACCCCAATGGCACGATGCTGGCGACGTGTCGCGGCTTGCAGGCGAGGGCCTTGTCGGCGCCCGCCGAGGTTGGAACTGTGATGATGACCCCCGTCTGGCGGCCATTGCCGATCGGTGGAACCGCGTCCGGCCAGGCCTTGCTGATCGGCGCCTCGGATGACCTGTTCGGCCGCCTGCGGCCTCTGCTACCCGGGCGGCGCCTGATCCAGGTTCGCGCGGGGTCCGCGTTCCAGCGGCAAACGGCGGATTGCTTCTCGATCGATCCCACCTCTGCCGACGATCATCGGCGCCTGCTGGCCGAGGCGTCCCCTGGCGCGGGTGCGGCGATGGCCCTGCTGTGGGACCTGGACACCGAAGCGCCGGTCGCGGCGGCGAGCCTTGCCTCCGCCGTGGCGGCGATGGACCCCGAGACCGGCAGCCGGTCGGTCTTCCTGGCCGCCCAGGCCGCACTGCTGGCACCCGAGGCCGGCGTCATCCGCCTTCTCCACGCAACCCGATCCGGTCCGACGCAGTCCGCCGTTGCGGGGCTGGCGCGTACCGTGGGTCTGGAATCCTCGCGCCTGCGCTGCGTCGCGGTGGGGATGGACCGGATCGACCCCGCCGCCATCGCGGCCGAACTATGCGCGACGCAGGACGAACCCTCGGTCACCTACCGGGACGGCACCCGCCTGACCCAGGTGCTGGAGCCTTGGTCGGCGGCCGATCCCTCGCCGGCCCTGGCACCTGGCCAGACCGTCGTGATCACCGGCGGCGCCGGCGCAATCGGGCTGGCCATCGCTCACCACCTTGCCCGGACAATGCAACCGCGCCTGATCCTGCTGGGCCGCTCCGCGCTGACGCCCGGGATCGAACGCGCTCTGGCCGCGATCGAGGCCGAGGGCGCGGATGTGCTGTATCTCGGCGCCGATGTGACCTCCGGCGCCTCCCTGCGGGCCGCGCTGGAGAAGGCGCGCCGGCGGTTCGGACCGATCCATGGTGTGATCCACGCGGCCGGGGTGCTGCGGGATGGGCGGATCACCCAGACCGACGGGGCCGGGTTCGACGCCGTGCTGGCCCCCAAGCTGCTGGGTGCCGTGACGCTGGACCACCTGACGCAGCAGGACCCGCTGGCGTTCTTCGCGCTGTTCTCCTCGACCGCCGCTGCCTTCGGATCAGCGGGGCAGGCGGCCTATGCCGCCGGCAACGGGTTCCTTGATGGGTTCGCCGCCTGGCGCACCACCCAGCAGCGCCCCGGCCGCTCCGTGTCGATCGCCTGGCCGTTGTGGGAAAGCGGCGGCATGGCCCCGCCGCCCGAGGTCGCCGCCGAACTGGAACGGCGGATGGGGATGACGCCGATGCCGGACATGGCCGCGATGGCCGTGCTGGACGCCGCGCTGGCGGGCGGGCCCGCCGGGGTGGTGGCCCTGCATGGCCGCACGGCCGCACTGCGGGCTTTCGTCGGGGACAGCGGGCCGTCCACGCCCGTTACTGCCGCGACCGCCCCCGTTGGCGGGGCAGCCGCTTGCGTTCCGGACTCGGCGGACCTCCGTCCCCAGGTCGAAACCTATCTCAAGTCGGTCCTCTCCGAGGTCACCCGCCTGGCGGAATCCCGGATCGAGGCGGATGAGCGGTTCGAGGCCTATGGCGTCGACTCCATGATGATCGTGCGGATGAACACGCGGCTGGAGCAGGACCTGGGCGATCTGCCGAAGACCTTGTTCTTCGAGTACCAGACAGTGAGCGACCTCGCCGCCTGCCTGATCCAGTCCCACCCTGGCGTGGTGGCCAGGCGATTTGCCCCCGCGGTGCCGGTTCCGGCCGAACCCGTCAGCTACAAGGTGTTCGATATCCCAGGTTCCGCCGCAATCCATGGTGCGGCCTCCGCCGCGAACACGGCCGAATCCATGCAACCACCCGCGGAACAGGGCGCGTTCAATCCGAGACCGGTGCCGGCCGCCGACAACGACGCCATCGCGATCATCGGCATGTCGGGCATCTACCCGATGGCGTCCGACCTCGATCAGTTCTGGCGCAACCTCGCCGCCGGCCGGGACTGCATCGTCGAAATCCCCGCCGATCGCTGGCCGCTGGACGGGTTCTACGACCCCGACCGCGAACGGCCCGAGACCAGCTACAGCAAATGGGGCGGCTTCATCGACGGCGTCGGGATGTTCGACCCCCGCTTCTTCAACATCTCCCCGCGGGAGGCCGACGCGCTCGACCCGCAGGCCCGCAAGTTCCTGGAAGTCGCCTGGGCGACGATGGAGGACGCCGGCCTGACGCGGGAGACTCTGTTTCGCGGCGACCCCGACCCGGCCCAGCGCCTGGCGGGCGTCTTCGTCGGCGTCATGTACGGCGATTACCAGTTGTTCGGCGCCGAGGAAGCGGTGCGCGGCAACCTGATCGCGCCCAACGCGGCCTATTGGAACGTGGCCAACCGGGTGTCCCACTTCCTCGACCTGCATGGGCCGAGCATGGCGGTGGATACGGCGTGTTCGTCGAGTTTGACGGCGGTGCATATGGCGTGCCTGGCGCTGCGGGCGGGGGATTGCTCGATCGCCTTCGCGGGCGGGGTGAACCTGACGGTGCATCCGGGCAAGCATTGGATCCTCAGCAAGTCCGGCTTTGCGTCCAGCGACGGGCGCTGCCGCAGCTTTGGTGAAGGCGGGGACGGCTACGTGCCGGGTGAGGGCGTGGGGGCGGTCCTGCTGAAGCCCCTGGCGCGGGCCTTGGCGGACGGCGACCGCATCCATGCGGTAATCCGGTCGAGCGCGCTGAACCATGGTGGCCGCACGAATGGCTATACCGTGCCGAACCCTGTGGCGCAGGGCAGCCTGATCAGCGCCGCGCTGCGCCGGGGCGGGGTAGATCCCGCGTCGATCGGCTATGTCGAGGCGCATGGCACCGGCACATCCCTGGGCGATCCGGTGGAGATCGCGGGCCTCGCGCGGGCCTTTGCCGGGGTTGAGCCGGGCGTGTGTCCGATCGGGTCGGTGAAGTCGAATATCGGCCATCTGGAATCGGCGGCCGGCATCGCCGCGCTGACGAAGGTCGTGCTGCAACTGCGGCATGAGGCGCTGGTTCCCAGCCTGCATGCTTCCGCGTTGAACCCGAACCTCAATCTGGCGACGACGCCATTCCGTGTGCAGCAGGACCTGACGCCCTGGCCGCGTCGGGCGGATCGTGTGCGGCGGGCGGGGATCAGTTCCTTCGGCGCGGGCGGCGCGAACGGGCATCTGGTGATCGAGGAAGCGCCCGATCTGCCCCCCGAACCGATGGCGCCGGTTGAGCCCCTGATCGTGCCACTCTCCGCGGCCACGGCCGAGGCTCTGGCGGAACAGGCCACCCGTCTGGCGGACTGGCTGGCGGGGCAGGGCGATGACCTCGATTTCCCCGCCGTTGTCCGCACGTTGCAGGTAGGACGAGAGGCGATGCGGCATCGCTGGGCCGTGCGGGTGTCGACCCCAGACGCGCTGATCGCGGCACTTCGGGCTTTCGTTGCTGGCCAGGGCGCGGCCGATCCCGCGTTGGCAGACTGGACCAGCGGTGGCCGGATGGACTGGGACGCGGTGGCCCCTGGCCCCCGTCGCCCCCTCTCACTTCCAACCTACGCATTCGCTCGGCGACCCTGCTGGGTGACGGTGACTCCCCGAGGGACACCGATGCGCGCCGTGGCCTTGGATGTCGCCTCCGTCATCCCGCTGGCCTGCGATCCGGTTTCCCCCGATGTCGCGGACCACAGGCTGGGCGGCCAGGTGATGCTCGCCGGCGCCTTCCTGCTGGAGGCCGTGCGCGCCCAGGCCACGCCGCTTCTGCGCCAGGATGTGGCCGGGATGGCGGACATCCGCTTCCTCCGCCCCGTGACGCCTGACATGGGCGCCGAACTGGTCATCGAGCCGGATCACCGCTTCGCGATCCGGGTCGGCCCCCTCGACCACGTGACCGGCCGGTTGCTCCGGGACGCGCCGGACGATGCGCGCGCCGATGCCGACCTGCCGTCGATCGCCGCGCGCTGTCAGCAGGCGATCGACCAGGCCGCGATCTACGGCGCGCTTGCGTCCGGCGGCGCCGAGTATGGTTCGGCCTATCGTCTGCTCGACACCGTCTGGCGCGGCGACGGTGAGGCGCTGGGCGAACTGATGCCCGTGCCGGATCGTGAGGGGTGGCCGCCTGGCGTGCTGGATGCGGCGTTCCAACTGTCCTTTGCCCTGGCAACGAGCGCGGGTGGCCTCGCGCCCTTCACGATCGACCGCTTGACGGTGTCGGGTGCTCTCGCCGAGGCGACCCATGTCGTCGGAATCAGGCGGGAGGCCGGTCCGGGGTTCCTGCAACTCGACCTGTGCCTGACGGACGCAAGCGGGCGTGTGTTGCTCGCCGTCGATGGGTTCTTGGCCAAGGCCGCCAGCCCGCGCGCCGAGGCGTCGGCAACGGTCCCCCTGCGCCTGCTGCGCCCGGTCTGGACGAAGACGGGCATCGAACCGTCGCCGATCCCGGTTGGCCAGACCGCCATCATCGGGCATGCGGCTGACGATGGCCTTGCCGACCGACTGCGCGATGCGGCGGGCGGGAGGCAGGGTGACCCCCAATCCGCCGACCACGTCTGGTACCTCGGCGGCTGGCGTTCGGCCCTGTGGGAAACCGAGGCGGTCTCGGCCCTCGCCGCGCTGGTGAGGGACCTGTCCGCGCGTCCAACCCCACCAACCCTCACGGTCGTTGTCAGTCACGCCAACAGCGTCATGACCGAAACACCCGACCCGGTCGCCGCCGCCGTTGCCGCTTTCGCCAAGTCCGTTGGGCGGGAACACCCGGACCTGCGCGTGCGGGTTATCGACGCCGACCCTGGTGTTGATGCGGCCGATCTGTGGCGTGTGCCATCCGATGCGCCCGACCTCGCATGGCGGGCCGGAGAGGCCTGGACGCGCGCTTTGGGTGAAACGACCCTGCCGGAGGCTGCCTCGCCTTGGCGCAAGGGCGGCGTCTATCTGATCGCCGGAGGGGCGGGTGGGATCGGCCTCGCCCTCGCCAGCCACCTCGTGCAATCAGCCCAGGCCCGCGTCGTGCTGCTGGGCCGCCGGCCGGCCGATGCCGCCCTGCGCACCCGCATCGCCCAGATTGGCGGGGAAGTCCTTTACCTCTCCGCCGACGTCACCGATGCCAATGCCGTCGCCACCGCCGTCGGGGTCGCGCAGGCCCGCTTCGGCGCGATCAACGGGGCATTCCATCTGGCGCTGGCGATGCACGACGCCCGCGCGGTGACGCTGACCGAGGCCGATATCCGCTCCGTCATGGCCCCCAAGACCGAGGGGACGCGCAACCTGATGGCGGCGTTGGCGGACCAGGCGCTCGACTTCCTGATGCTGTTCTCCTCCTCCAACGCCCATACGACGAATCCGGGCCAGAGCGCCTATGCCGCGGCCAGCGCAGCACAGGACGCGATCGGCCTGGGACCCGCGCCCTGGCCGGTGAAGATCATCGACTGGGGCTTCTGGGGAGAGGTCGGCCGGGTTGCGACCGACGCCTATCGTGCTTCCCTGGCGCGGATCGGCGTCTATCCGATCTCCACCCGCGAGGGGATGGAGACGGTGGAGCGCATGTTGGCCGCCCCGCTGCGCCAGATCGTCCCGCTGCGCATCAGCGATGCGGTCGCGGCAGCGCTGGGAGTGGTGTCGGCCGGCGCGAGCGGGACACCGGCGAGCGGGACTCCGGCCAGCGTCACGGAAGCGGTCGCGCGGGCCGTGGCGCCTCGGGCCCGGGCCGGACTGCCGATGTTGGAACGTGCCACCGGAGCCTTCACCGCGATCGACGCCTATGCGGCCGATCTGCTGCTGCTGGCCTGGCAGGAACTCGGTGCCCTGCGCGAACCCGGCGGTCATTTGTCCCCCGACGGACTGGAACGCCTCGGTATCCAGCCCCGGTTCCGCCGTCTGGTCGCCGCGCAGTCCGACATGCTCGTCCGCGCCTGCTTCCTGATCCCCGATGGCGCGGGCTGGATCGTAGGTGAGCCTGTGCGGCAGCCCGCGTCGTCCCGCCGCGCCGCCCTGGCTGAACGGCGGGCCGGTTGGATCGCCGACCAGCCCGATGTGGCGCCCTACCTCGATCTGCTCGACACCTGTTCGGCTGCCCTGCCCGAGGTCCTGCGTGGCCAGGTCGACGCCAACGACGTTCTGTTCCCAGGCGGCAGTCCGGCGCGCGTCGAACCGATCTATCGTGGCAATCAGGTCGTCGATCACTTCCAGGCGATCGTCGCCGAGGCCGCCGCTGCTGCTGTATCCGTTCGGCTGGGATCCTCACGGTCCGAAATCCGCATTCTGGAGATCGGCGCCGGCACCGGCGGGACCACGGCCTTTGTCCTTCCAGCCTTGACCGCCCATGCCGCCCGCGTCCGCTATGTGTTCAGCGATATCGGGCGGTTCTTCCTTGATGCCGCGGGCAAGCGCTTTGCCGAGTATCCGTTCCTGTCGACGGCGTTGCTCGATATCGAGAACCCACCGGCCGCCCAGGGCTTTGAACCCAACAGTTTCGATATCGTGATCGCCGCGAACGTGCTGCACGCGACACGCGACATCCGCGCGACGCTGGGGCATGTCCGGTCGCTGCTGCGGCCCGGCGGCGTCTTGCTGGTGAACGAGGCGACGATGCGCCAGGACTTCAACACGATGACGTTCGGTCTGACGCGCGGCTGGTGGGCGTTCGAGGATACCGGGCGCCGCATCGACCACGCCCCGCTGCTGCGCACTGGAACCTGGCTGTCCGAACTGGCGCATCAGGGGTTCCGCGGCGCCCATGTCCTCGCCGGCGGGGAAGGGGCGTTGCAGACTGTGATCGCGGCCGAGGGCGATGGCGCCGCTCCCGTCGTGGCCAGGCCCACGGTGCAGCCGAAGCCCGCGGCGGATCGGCGGATCGAGGATATCCTGCGCGACACTGTCGCCAAATCCCTGCGGCTGCGGCCCGAGGAAGTCGATCCCGAAACGAGCTTCGCGGAATTCGGCGCCGATTCCATCATCAGCGTCGATCTGGTGCGGGAGATCAACGCGGCACTCGGGATCGAACTGAAGACCACCGCCCTGTTCAACTATGCGACGGTGCGGGCCCTGGCGGGCTATATCGAAACCGAGTTCGCCGCCCAGCTTGGCGTCGCGCGCGAAGAAGCCGCCGGCAAGGGCAGCCGGATCAGGGAGCGCTCGGAACGGCTGCGGGAAATCATCCGCAAGCGGCGGGAGTCGATGGGTCAGCCGATGCCGGCCGAACCCGTCGTGGCGGAACCGGAACGGCGGCCGGACCCGCGCCCAAAGGAACAGCCCCAGGACGACAACGCCGCGTTGTTGCAGGTGCTGCGACGATTGCAGGCAGGAGAAATCGGTGTGACCCAGGCGTTGGTGGAGGCCGGAGAATGATCAGGCGTTGTTTCGCACCGGACCTTTACCGGAACAAAACCGTGTTCGTGACCGGCGGGGCCGGCACCATCAACGCCGGCATCGCCAAGGGGTTTGCCGAACTCGGCGCCCGCGTCGTGCTGTGCGGACGGACGATGCACCGGCTCGATGAGGCGGTGGCGACCCTGCGGGCGGTCGGCGCCGAGGCGCTGGCCATCCAGGGCGACGTGCAGGAAATCGAAACGATCGAGGCGGCGCTGGCGACGACCGAGAAGACCTTCGGCAAGGTCGACATCCTGATCTGCGGCGCCGCGGCGAACTTTCCCGCCCCCGCTGAGCAGATGTCGGCCGAGGGGTTCCGCAAGGTCATCTCGGTCGATCTGCTCGGGTCCTTCAACGCCTCCCGCGCCGCCTTCGCGCATTTGAAAGCCACGCGCGGGAACATCATC
>CANJSR010000136.1 GCA_947476855.1 Acetobacteraceae bacterium | reverse complement strand
CTGATGGCCTGGGTCGATTTCTTCCGCGCCTTCCCCCCGCTGGTCCTGCTGATCTTCCTCTATGCCGCGCTCCCCTTCGCGGGGGTGGAGGTCGGTGCCTTCGGCTGCGTCGCCATCGGCTTCTTCCTCAACACCGGCGCCTATTACGGGGAAATCCTCCGCGCCGGGATCGAAAGCGTGCCAACCGGCCAGATGGAGGCCGCCCGCTCCACCGGCCTCTCCCGCCTCCAGGCCATGACGTATGTGATCCTGCCACAGGCGGTGCGGAACGTGCTGCCCGACCTGGTGTCCAACACGCTGGAGGTCGTGAAGCTGACCTCCATCGCCAGCGTCGTCGCCCTGCCCGAACTGCTGTTCCAGGCGCGACAAGCCCAAAGCGTCACCTACAACCCGACGCCCATAGTGGTCGCGGCCATCGCCTATTTCATCCTGCTCTGGCCGCTGGTTCGGCTGGTCAGCCGGTTGGAAAACAGCGCCATTGCGGGGCGGCGATGAGGCTCATCCTCGCCCTGCTGCTGGCCCTGTCCGCCTGCGCGCCGCCACTCGACTCCCACGTGCCGCCCTTCGCTCGGGTGCCCTACCAGGCGTTTTCCCGCGAGGCCGTCGTCGCGATCGCGCTGCGGGAATGGCGGGCCTTCGGGTCACTCGACCTGCCTGACACCGAAGGCGACCAAACCGAACGCGACCAGGGCCTATGGCAGCGCATCGGCGAATACTGGTGGCTCGGCCTGGACGCGGGATCGGAGGAAAGCGGCTGGACCGGCCGCCATGACGGGCTGGGCCGGACCTTTGCCCCGGAGGAGGATGGCAAATACGCGTGGTCGGCGGCCTTTATCTCCTATGTCATGCGGATGGCCGGGGCCGGGCCGCGCTTTCCCTATGCCCCCGATCATGCCGAGTACATCAACGCGTCCCGCCGCGGCGGGCGTTGGGTGATGATCGCCCAACCGCCCGATGCTTATGCCCCGCAGCCCGGCGACCTGATCTGCCGGGGGCGCGGCAGGGCAGCCGGGTTGAGATTTGCGGATCTGCCGACGGGGCGGTTTCCGTCGCATTGCGACATCGTTGTCGGAGGGCCGATCGATGGAGCGATCCCAGCGGTGGGCGGCAATGTCGGCAATGCCGTGACGCGGCGGTTCTTCCCGGTCGCCGAGGACAGCATCCTCGAACCGGCCGATCCCGCGTGGCTGGCGGTCCTGCAACTCGACACAAGGCGATAGGGCTGCCGCAGGGACGTCGCCTTTTCCGTGACAATTCACCGCGCGGAGCGGGTCCGCGCCGATAGCGGGTTTCGCTCCCTCCCGCCCGTGGTAGGAGCCGTCGGCATGGGCGGGAACGCGACTCTTCTGGGCATAGGCCTCGGCGTTCTGGCCTATGGGCTGTTCGCCGTGCATGACGCCGCGATCAAGTTCCTGGTGGAAACGCTGTCCGTCTGGCAGGTCCTGTTCTTCCGCAGCGCCACGATCCTCGCCGCCTGCCTGTGCATCGGGCGCGGCCCGCTGGTGAAGCGCGCGATCGAGACCCCGTTGAAGCGGACACTCGCCTTCCGCGCGGCGATCACCATGACCGCCTGGATCTGCTACTACACCGCCGCCCGCAGCATGGGGCTGGCGCAGTTGCTGACCCTGTATTTCGCCGCGCCCATCATGGTCACCCTGCTGGCGGCGCGGGTGCTGAAGGAAACCGTGACTCCGACTCGCTGGCTGGCGGTGTCGATCGGGTTCGTGGGAGTGATGTTCGCGGCCGACCCGTTTGGCGTCCGAGCCTCTCTGCCCACGCTGCTGGTCCTGATCGCCGCCGCGCTTTGGGGCTACGCCATCATCCTCATGCGCCAGATCGCCCGCCGCGAGTCCTCCCTGATCCAGATGCTGTTCAACAACGCGATCTTCCTGCCGATCACGGCCGCGGTCTGCGTCACCACCTGGGACACGCCGGACCTGATGGAGCTGGCTCTGCTGGCCTCCGTCGGCGCCTTCGGGGGCCTCGCGCAGTTCCTGGTGTTCGAGATGGCTCGGCGGACCCCGGCCTCGGTGATGGCGACCGTGGAATATACCGCTTTGGTCTGGGCCTTCCTGCTCGGCTGGGCGATCTGGGGCGATATACCGTCCTCCGCCGTGTGGTTCGGCGCCGGGCTGATCGCGTTGTCCGGAATCGTGCTGGTGGTGGCGGAACGTCGGGCGCCCTGACCCCTTCCGTTGGGGGACCACCTTCGCCATGCTGCCCGCGATGAAACAGGGGGAGGCCTGGATATGAAACCGATCGTCGCCGTGATCGCGCCCGGCATGATGGGCAGCGCCGTCGCCAAACGCCTGACCGAAAAGGGGCTGGAGGTCCGGACCTCCCTTGCCGGCCGCAGCGCCGCCACGCTGGCCCGGGCCGCCGATGCTGGCATGGTGGACGCCACCGACGCCGGAATCGCCGAGGCCGATATCATCCTCTCCATCCTGCCCCCCGGCGATGCCGTCAGCCTGGCCGAGCGCCTGGCGCCGGCGCTGCGGAACGCCAACCGCAAGCCGATCTATGTAGACTGTAACGCGCTCGACCCGAAGACGGTGTTGCGCGTGGCCGCCGTGGTGCAGGCGGCCGGAGCGACCTTTGTCGATGGCGGGATCATCGGACCGCCGCCCGAGCCTAACTCGAAGAACACCCGCATCTACCTGTCCGGAGAGGACGCGCCCAAAGCCGCCGTCCTGACCGAATACGGCCTGTCGATGCCGATCCAGCCCGGGCCGATCGGCGCGGCGTCAGCCATGAAGATGTCCTATGCGGGGATCACCAAGGGGTTCACGGCGCTGGGGGCCGCGATGATGCTGGCCGCCACGCGGGCCGGCACGGCGGACGCGCTGAAGGCGGAGATGGCGGTCAGCCAGCCCGCTTTGTACGGGTGGCTAACGCGGCAGATGCCAAAGATGCACTCCAAGGCCTATCGCTGGGTGGCGGAGATGGAGGAAATTTCCGCCTTCGTCTCCGAGGACCCCGCCGGCGCGCAGTTCTATCAAGCTGCCGCCTCGCTGTACGAGCGGATCGCGGCGGATTATGAGGGCGGGAAGGTGGAGTGCGACATGCTGGACGCGTTCTGCGCGAAGAAGGACTGACGCTGGGCAGCATTGGGCTGTCCCCGGCACGGCACTATCCCGCGAGCGCTGCGCCCCCGGCCGCCGCCCCACTTCCGTCGTAGCGGCCGAAGGGCCGCTATCCACGACTTCCCGGCTCGCGACAGGGGAAAGTCGTGGATCCCGGGCCTCCGCCCAGGACGACGTGGGGCAGCGTCCGCGCCACCGCCAGATAGGCCAGCGCCTGTCAGCCAACACCATCTTGCACAACATCGGGGAACACCCCCCACCGACACAGGGAGAGAACCATGTTCCAAGGCATCCACCGCTATCCGCCGATGGACCGGGTCATCCAGGGCATCCCCCTGAAGGACGCGCTGACCGCCGAACTGGAGCGGCTGCAATCGCAGGCCGTCTACGTCATGGCCAGTGGCACCCTGGCGCGGGAGACCGATGTCATCGACCAGGTGCGCGGCGTCCTCGGCAACCGCCTCGCCGGCGTGTGCGGCAAGATCGGCGCCCATACCCCCCGTATCGACGTGGTCGCCGCGGCGAATGAGGCACGCGCGGCCAAGGCCGATCTGCTGATCACCGTCGGCGGTGGGTCCATCACCGACGCGGCCAAGATGGTCGGGCTGTGCCTCGGCAATGACATCACCGATCCGCGCCAGCTCGACGCCTTCCACGCGACCATCTCGCCCGAGGGCAAGACCATCCGCCCGCCCACCAAACCCCCAGGCGCGCGCTTTATCGCCGTGCCGACCACGCTCTCGGCCGGGGAGTTCACCTGGTTCGCCGGCTGCACCGACACCGAGCGGCATCTGAAACAATCCTACGGCATGGAACTGATGATGCCGCAGGCCGTGATCCTCGATCCCGCCGTCACCGTTCACACGCCCGAGTGGCTGTTCCTGTCGACCGGCATCCGCGCCGTCGATCATGCGGTGGAGGATATCTGTTCGATCAACGCCACCCCGTTCTCGGATGGCGCGTCCATGCACGCGCTGCGGCTGCTGTCCCGCGGGCTGCGCGCGGTGAAGGCCAACCCCGCCGATCTGGAAGCGAGGCTGGACTGCCAGTTGGGTGCCTGGATGTCGATCATGGGGTCGCAGAATGGAGTCTCGAAGGGCGCCTCGCACGGCATCGGCCATGTGCTGGGCGGGACCGCCGATGTGCCGCACGGCTACACCTCCTGCGTCATGCTGCCGCATGTCCTGCGCTTCAACGAACCGGTGAACGCCGCCCGCCAGGTCATGGTGGCCGAGGCGATGGGACGCCCGGGCATGAAGGCGGCCGATGCGGTGGCGGAACTGATCACCGACCTCGGCCTGCCAGCCACACTGCGCGCGGTGGGGGTGAAGGCGGATCAGCTTGATACGATCGCGGTCAATTCGATGCATGACCGCTGGATCCACACGAACCCGAGGAAGATCGAGGGACCGCCCACGGTGCGGGTCCTGCTGGACGCCGCCTGGTAACGGACGTCAGTCCACCAACGGCACGACCTGGCGGGCGCGCAACGACCATGCCGCTCCGCCGGTGTCGGCGCCAATTGCCACCAAGTGGTTCGGCCGGGCGTCCATCAGCGCGAACCGCCACCGCGCCGCGTCATCGCCCAGCCGCGGATCGAAGGCGATGCCGATCGGGTCCTGGTCGAGCAGGAAGGAAAACTGATCGAGCGGGATCGCCAACCCGAGGCCTCGGGCCTTGATGTAGCTTTCCTTCAGCGTCCAATAGGACAGGAACCGCCGCCGGTGCCGATCTGCGGGCAGGGCGGTCAAGGCGGCCACCTCGGAGGGCGAGAAATACCGGTCCGCGAGCGCCACGGTCGCGCTGCGCCGATCCGCCGGTTCCGTATCGACACCCATGGCGGCGAATGTCGTGCTGACCGCACAGACGATCAGCCCGTGCGTGTTCGACAGGTTGAAGTGCAAAGGTGGCGCGGTGACGGGTGCCTCGATATGCGGCTTGCCCCGCGCATGCGTGCCGAACCGCCAGTCTCCCGGCGCGACCGGAGCATAGCGGGACAAAGTCGTCCGCACCAAGGCGCGGGTCGCGAGGAACAGGGCGCGATCCCCTTCCCCCACGAACCGGTCATGCCGAGCGCGCTCCTCGGGAGTCATGAGGGCGTTGTGGGCAGAGAGCAGGGCCGGATCAGTTGTAGCCCCATAAGGATACCACCACAGGTCGATCAGGCCCGATGCTGGGTCCAGCGTCCGCGCCACATCGACCGGCGGCAGGTCATGCAGGAACGTCGGAACGCCTTTGCTCAGAGCTTCACCAGTTTCTGGAGGCTTCGCAGCTTCTCCGGCCGCGGCTGACCGGGAAACAGGGATGGCCAGGACGCGACCGAGACCTCTCCGACATAGATGTCACCGCGCGAGTCGACCGCGATCCCATGCGGCGACATGAACTGGCCAGGCGCCTGGCCGTGGGCGTTCTCCTCAAACCCCAGCCGCGCGAGGACCTTGCCGGTGTTCGACAGGATGCTGACCCGCGGGCCGAGGTTGGGGAAGCCACGATTGGAGCCGAGATAGGGCCCGACCTCTCCCACAAAGCAGACCGGGCATTTCCCGCTGGTCATGTGGAAGGCGCTGGGGCGGTGGACGACGTTGTTCCACACCGTCTCGAACTTGCCGTTGCCGTCGAAGACCTGGATGCGGTGGTTCTCCCGGTCGGCGACATAGACCCAGCCATCGGCGTCGCAATGGATGTTGTGGGGCAGGTTGAACTCGCCCTCCGCCATGCCACAGCGTCCCCAGGACATCATGTAGCGGCCATCGGGCGCGTATTTATGGACCTGCGCGTTGCCGTAGCCGTCCGAGACGTAGATCTCTCCCTTGGGCGACAGGGCGGTATGGGTGCAGCGGCAGAAGGGCTGCCCGCTCATGAACGGGGCGGGCTTGCCGGGGATGCCAAGGGTCATCAGGACCTTGCCGTCCAGGGTGCATTGCCGGACGCAATGGGCGCCGTCATCGGTCAGCCAGATCGTGTCGTCCGGCCCCATGTGGACGCCATGCGCGCGGGGAAACAGACCCTCTCCCCAGGAGCGGAGGAAGTTCCCCTCCCGGTCGAACACCATCATCGGGTGTTCGCCGCGGTTGAAGACATAGACGTTGTCGTTGCGATCGACACCGACCGCGCCGACCTCATGGAATGACCAGTCGTCGGGGAGCTTCCCCCAGCCTTCCTCGACCCGGTAGCGGTAGTCACCGGAACCCAGAATTACGGTCATGGCGCTTTCCTTCCCTTATGCGGCCGGCTTTGCCCCGGCCTTGGGCTGTTTACTCGGCCGGCAGGGCCGCGGCTTTCTTGGGCTTGCGGTTGCTCAGCCATTCCTCGAACCGTTGGATCACGACGAAGAACGACGGCACGAACAGCACCGCGAGGCAGGTGGACGCCAGCATGCCGCTGAACACCGTGACGCCGATCGACTTCCGCGCGCTGGCACCGGCGCCTGTCGCCAGCACCAAGGGCACGACGCCCAGGATGAAGGCGAAGGACGTCATGACGATCGGGCGGAACCGGGCGCGCGCGGCGGCGATCGCGGCATCCAGGATCGCCTTGCCGTGCAGCAGCCGTTCCTCTCGCGCCACCTCGACGATCAGGATGGCGTTCTTGGCCGACAGCGCGATCAGCAGGATCAGGCCGATCTGGATGTAAAGGTTGTTGTCCAGACCCGCGAAGGTCAGCACCGAGGCCGGCCCCAGCAGCGACAGCGGCACCGACAGCACGACGGTGATCGGCGCGTACCAGCTCTCATACTGGCCCGCCAGGACCAGGTAGACCAGCAGGATCGCCAGGGCGAACGTATAGACAAGCTGATTGCCGACCTGCTTTTCCTGATACGACATCGCCGACCACTCGGTGGCAGCGCCCGGCGGCAGGGCCGCGGCGGACACCTGCTCCATCAGCGTCAGCGCGTCGCCGCTGCTGAAGCCAGGCGCCTGGGAGCCCAGGACGGTGGCGGCCGGATAGAGGTTGTACAACGTGATCAGGGCAGGGCCGACGACCGGCTTCACGGTCGCCAGCGTGCCGAGCGGCACCATGGCCCCGCTGGATGTCTTGACCGGCAGGTTGGCGATATCCTGCACGCGCGTGCGGAAATCCTGGTCGGCCTGGATATAGACCTGGAAGGTCCGGCTGAACTTGTTGATCTGGCCGACGAAGCTCGACCCCAGATAGGCGGCCATGCCCTGGAAGGCCTGGCCGACCGTCACACCCAGGGTCTGTGCCTTGGTGCGATCGATCTCCACGTCCAACTGCGGCACCTGGGACCGGAACGACGTCGCGACGCGCGTCAGCCCGGACTGGGTCCCCGCGGCGGCGACGATCGCGTTGGTGATGTCCCCCAGCTTCTGCAGGTCGCCTGAACCGTCACGCAGTTCCACCATCATGGTGAAGCCGCCAGAGTTGCCGATGCCCTGGATGGCCGGGGGTGGAATGATCAGGATCGACGCCTCATCCACCGCCGACAGCGCCTTGGTCAGGTTCTGGAAGATCGCGAGCAGGTTCTCACCCGGACCTCGGACGCTCCAGTCCTTGAGCGTGACATAGGCGACACCGGCGCTGGCGAGGGAAGCGCTGTTGTCGATCGCCGACATGCCGCCGATCGACACGACATACTCAACGCCCGGCACCTTCAGCGCGAGGTCGGAGACCTTGGCCATCGCCTTGCTGGTGCGTTCCAGAGAGGCGCCGTCGGGCAACTGGACGCTGACCATCAGGTAGCCCTGGTCCTCCAGCGGCAGGAACCCGGTCGGCACACGGCTGAAGGCGATCAGCGCCACGCCAATCATGGCCACGCCAAAAAGCGCCATCAGGCCGCTGCGGCTCGCCATGCGCCCGATCAGGCGAGCATAGGCACGCTCGATCGGGTCGTACAGCTTATTGAAGAACCGGAAGAACAGGTTGCGCTTCTCGGGCGGCACCGGCACCCGCAGCCACAGCGCGCACTGCGTCGGCTTCAAGGTCGCCGCGTTGATCGCACTGAGCAGGGCGGTGGCCGAGATGACGATCGCGAACTGGGCGTAAAGCTCTCCGGTCAAGCCGGGCAGGAAGGCCGAGGGGACGAACACCGCCATCAGCACGAGCGTGATGCCGATGATGGGGCCGAACAACTGCTCCATCGCCTTGATCGCCGCATCGTGCGGACTCAGCCCCTGTTCGATCTGATGCGCCGCGCCCTCGACCACCACGATCGCGTCATCGACGACGATACCGATGGCCAGCACGAGCGCGAACAGCGTCGAGAGATTGACCGAGAACCCGAGCGCGGCCATGGCGGCGAAGGCGCCGATGATCGTCACCGGCACCGTGGTCGCGGGCACCAGCGTGGCGCGCCAGTCCTGCAGGAACACCAGGATGACCGCGAGCACGAGGATGCCCGCCTCGATCAGCGTGCGGTAGACCTCGTCGATCGAGGCCGAGACGAACTTCGTCGTATCGAACGGGACCGAGAAGCTCATGCCCGCGGGGAAGTCCTTGGACAGCGCCTGCATCTTGGCGTTGACCGCTTCCGCCACCTGCAGGGCATTGGCGCTGGGTGTGAGGAAGATCGCGAGGCCGGCGGACTGCTGGCCATTCACCGTGAAGGTCTGGCTGTAGGTCTGGGCGCCGAGCTCCACCCGGCCAATGTCGCGGACGCGGGTGACGGTGCCGTCCGAGCCGGTCTTGACGATGATGTTGGCGAACTCATCCGCCTGGTCCAGGCGGCCGGCGATATTCAGCGTATACTGGAAATTGGTGCCCTTGGGCGCGGGCGGTGATCCCAGCTGGCCGGCGGCGACCTGCTGGCTCTGCTGCTGGATCGCGTTCTGCACGTCGTCGGTGGTCAGGCCGCGGGCCTTCAACTGATCCGGGTTCATCCAGATCCGCATCGCGTACTGGCCGGCGCCGAAGATGCTCACCTGGCCGACGCCCGGGATACGGGCGATTTCAGGTTGCAGGCTGATCGTCGCGTAGTTCGCCAGGTACAAGCTGTCGAACTGGGCGGAGGTGCCGGTCAGCGCGACGATCTCCAGGATCGACGTCGACTTTTTCTGCACCACGACGCCCTGCGCCTGCACCGCCATCGGCAGGGAGGACAGCGCGGCCGAGACCCGGTTCTGCACCAGCACCTGGGCGAAATCGAGGTCGGTGCCGATCGCGAAGGTCACGATCAGCGCATAGGACCCGTCGGAGGCGCTGGTGGACTGCATGTACAGCATGCCGTCCACGCCGTTCACCTGCTGCTCAATCGGCAGGGCGACGGTGTTCATGACGTCGGTGGCCCCGGCGCCGGGGTAGCGGGTGGTCACGGAAACCGTTGGTGGGACCACGTTCGGATACTGGGCGACCGGCAACGAGAAGACCGATACCGCGCCCAGCAGCACCATCAGGATCGCCAGCACATTGGCCAGGACCGGGCGGTTGATGAAGAATTTGGAGATCATGGCCGGTCAGCCGCCCTTGGCCGGCGGCGCGGTCTCGGGTGCCACCTTCTGCCCTGGAACGGCGCGCTGGATGCCGGTGACGATCACCTTTTCGCCGACTTTCAGGCCGGTTTCGATCACCCGGTTCTCCCCCACCAGGTCGCTGACCGTGACGCGCCGCTGCTCCACCACATTCTGGTCATTCACCACCAGGACATAGCGGCCAAGCTGGTCGCTGCCGATCGCGACATCGGGCACCAGCAGGGCGTCGATGTCGCGCCCCAACGGCAGGCGCACCCGCACGAAATAGCCTGGCAGCAGGCGGTTGTCGGGATTGTTGAACTGCCCGCGCAGCGCGAGGGTGCCGGTGGAGACATTCACCGCCGGGGCGACGTAGTTTAGCAGGCCCTGGTAGGGGTAGCCGGTGTCGGTCTGCAGCCCGACCTCGACCGGGACGGTATCCACCACGACCGTGACGCCGCGCTTGGCCATCGCCTCCCGGATACGCTGGACGTCCTGCTCGCTCAGGGAGAAGTTCACCCAGATCGGGTCGCGCTGGACGATGGTGGCAAGCTGGGTCGGCGTGGTGCCTCCGACATACTCTCCGATCGAGACGAGATGGGCCGACACCGCGCCATCGAAGGGGGCGTTGACCTGGGTATAGGTGTACTGGATCGCCGCGTTCTCGGTCGACGCCGTCGCCTGCTGCAACGACGCCCGCGCCGCATCGCGCTTGGCCAGCGCCTGGTCGACGACGGACTGGGAGGCGAAGTCCTGCTTGCCCAACTGTGACTGCCGGACATACTCGGCTTCCGCCTGTTTCAACTGCGCCGCGGCCGAGGCCTGGGTCGCCTGCGCTTCCTGCAACTGGTTCAGATAGGGCCGCGGTTCGACGACGAACAGCTTGGCGCCCTGCTTCACCATCTCCCCATCCCGGTAGCCGATTTCCTGCAGAAAGCCAGGGACACGCGCCACGAGGTCAACCTGGTTGACCGGCGCTAGGTTGCCCGTCGCCTCCACATAGCGGGTGATCTTCTGTTGTGCGGCCGGAGCGACGATCACCTTGGGTGGGGGCGGGGCAACGAACTTGTTCTCCGGCTTGCATCCGACGACCGTCAACGAAGCAGCGAAGGCAACAGCCAGGGTGGCATGGCGGCCGCGTGCGGCCCACAGGATCGGCATACTCGTCCCCCAGCTGATTGGGCCGCTTTCCGGCAGCCGCCGACGGTGCGGCTGCTTCTGTTCTATGCGATCGCGGTAGGGTCCGGCAACGCCGCTCGCAGTTCCGCGAGGCCGCGCCGGGCGGTGCCGTCCGGGGCAAAATTGGACGCATCCAGCCAGGCGAGCAGCGCATCCCGGCAGCGGGGCCATTCGTCGTCGGTGATGCTGTAGTAGTCCGTGTCGCGCTGGCGGCCCTTGATGACCCAGTGCTTCCTCAGGTGGCCCTCATAGGTGAAACCCAGCCGTTCGGCGGCGCGCTTGGAGGGGGCGTTGAGGGCGTTGCATTTCCACACCAGGCGCCGGTAGCCCAGGTCGTCCGCGGCGAGCTTGAGCAGCAGGTAGATCGTCTCGGTCGAGGCCTTGGTGCGCTGCATGCGGGGGCTGAACCAGATGCCGCCGAGCTCG
>CANJSR010000135.1 GCA_947476855.1 Acetobacteraceae bacterium | reverse complement strand
GGGGCTTTCCGGCGGGTCCGGCACGGTGGTGAACGCCGGCGGGATCGAGTCGACCGGGCAGTTCGCCGTCAGCTTCCAGGCTGGCTTCAACCACCTGATGGCCTTCACGACGGATGCCCTGTTCGTCGGCCGGGTCGATGGCGGCAACACGATCGGCGCCACAGCCGCCAGCACGCTGGAGCTTCGCGCCAGCACCTCGCCCCTGACGCCGGTCGGCACGCTGACGGGCTTCGGCACGCAGTATCTGAATTTCTCCCGCCTCGCGGTCGCCGCCGGCGCGACCTGGGTGCTGGCCGACCCCAACGTGATCGGCGCCGGCCAGACCCTGATCAACAGCGGCACGATCGCCGAACAGGTCTCGCTCGGCGCATCGGGGCTGATGACCAACACTGTGACGGGGCTGGTGACGGCCTCGGGGAAGGCCGCGGTGGTCAGCAGCGATCCGGCGGGCGGCGTTTCCATCGTCAATGCCGGCATGATCGAGGGCGGTGGTGTCGGCGGCGTCGGTATCTCCCTGCTCGCTGGCGGATCGGTCACGAACCTGCAAGGCGGCACGATCCAGGGGGAGGGCGGCGTCTATGTGGACGCGGAACCCGGAACGATCGTCAACGCCGGCCTGATCGCGGGGTCCTCGGTCGATCCCACGGTGGCCGGGATCCAGATGCAGCAGGGCGGCCTGGTCAGCAACGCCGCGACCGGCACCATCCAGGGCGCCGTCGGCATCGTCATCAGCTACGGCCCGCTTGGCACGGGAACGGTCCTGAACGCGGGACTGATCGAGAGCGTCTCCGGCTACAGCGCCATCTATCTTGGCGGCGGCGGCACGGTGACCAATCAGGTGGGAGGCACGATCAGCGGCTACACGGGGGTGTTTGTCGCCGGTGTCCCAGGGGAGGTGGCGAACGCCGGGTCGATCCTGGGCGCGGCTGACGGCACCGGGGTCTTGATGACCACCGGGGGCACCGTGTCCAACCTGGTCGGCGGGACGATCAGCGGCGAAACCGCAGTGTATATGCTGACCGCCGCCGGTACGGTCGTGAACGCCGGGGTGATCCTGGGCGCAATGACCTCGGGCGGGGGGACGGGCCGGGGTGTCTACCTGGGCACCGGCGGCGCGGTCACGAACCAGGCTGGCGGCACGATCTCGGGCTATCAGGGCCTGGGACTTTTCGGCGGCCCGACGGCCGTCGAGAACGCCGGCCTGATCTCGGGCAGTGCAACCGGCACCACCGCCGCGGGCATCTATCTGGCGGCCGGGAGCGTCACCAATACGACCGGCGGCACGATCACGGGCTATGCCGGCGTGGCGATCGGGGGCGCGGGTGTCACGGTCGAAAATGTCGGGCTGATCGCCGGTGACATGGCCGGCGAATACGGGGTCGGTGTCTATGTCGGCGCCAGCGCGACGATCATCAACCGGTCCGGCGGGACGATCACGGGCTATACCGGCATTGCCGCCGTCAACGATCCCGGCACGGTAATCAACGCCGGCCTGATTCGGGGTGCGGATACCGCCGCCTCCGGCGCGGGCATCTATCTGAGTGTTGGCGGGCAGGTCACCAACCGGACAACTGGCACGATTACCGGCGATGTCGGGATCCTGAGCCAGTACGGCCCCGCCACCGTGGTCAACCTGGGCACTGTCCTGGGCATCGGCGGCGCCTACGGCGTGTTTCTGTCCGATGGCGGCTTCGTCCAGAACGACGCCGGCGGCGTGATCAGCGGCGTGCGGGTGAAGGCCGGGACGGCCAGCGTGGTCAACGCCGGCTCCATCCTGGGCGGGACGGAGGTCGTGGGCGTCAGCATCGAGGAATCGGGGACGATCCAGAACCTCGCGGGCGGCACGATCACCGGCGTCATGGCCATCGACATCGTCGGCGCCGGCGGCGTGGTCGACAATGCCGGAGTCCTGCGCGCGACTGGCACCGGGACCGCGACGGCCACCGTCCTGCTGGATGCTGGCGGGCGGGTGACGAACCAGGCGGGCGGCCTGATTGAGGGTCGCAGCGGGATCGCCGTGCTGGGCGGTGGCGGCAGCGTCGTGAACGCGGGGACGGTGTCCGCGACCGGCACGGGCGACCAGGTGGCGGGCGTCTACCTCGCCGATGGAACGGTCGAGAACGAGGCCGGCGGCACGATCGCCGGCCAGCAGGCGGTTGTCGTTCGCAGCGGCCCGGGCACGGTGGACAACGCGGGCTCAATCATCGGTGGCACTGGGTCCCTGGGTCTGGGCGTGTACCTGATGGCCGGTGGACAGGTGACGAACCGGGTTGGTGCCGTCGTCTCCGGCTACGGCGGGATCGCGATCGATGGCGGGGTCGGGGTGGTCGTCAATGATGGCCTCATCGAAGGGAATCGGACGGCGACCCTCGGCATCGGCGTCTATCTGGGGCAGGGCGGCTCGGTCACCAACAGCGCCACGGGCACCATCCAGGGCCTGTTCGGGATTGAGGCGCTGAATGTCGCGGCCACCGTCGTCAATGACGGAACAGTGACCGGCGGTTCGGCGGGCGCGGGTGTTCATCTAGGCGCGGGCGGGACCCTGACGAATGCGGCCACGGGGCTCGTTACCATTGTCAAAGCCGATGGCGGCGCGTCGATCGTCAATGCGGGGCGTCTTTTCGGTGCGCCAGCGACCGTGCCTGGGCTGGGAGATTTCGCGTTCTACTCCAACGCTGTCGATCTGACCGGTGGCGGGTCAGTCACCAACCTGGCGGGCGGAGAGATCAAGGGCTGGGCCGGAATCGTCGCCACGGCGGGGGACGCCACGATCAGCAATGCTGGCACCGTGTTCGGTGATGGCATGGGATTCCGGGGCAACGGTATCGATCTGTCGGGAGGGCAGGTCACCAACCAGGCGAGTGGATTCATCTTCGGCTATAGCGGCGTGCTGGTCAGGGAGAACGCTGGCACGATCGTGAACGCCGGCTCGATCAACGTGTATGACCCGGCTGGCGACGGGGTGGGCCTGCGTGCCGGCGGCATGGTGGTCAATCAAGCGGGTGCGCGGATCGACGCGGGCTATGGCGTCCGCATCGGCGGACAGGCCGGCACGGTGGTCAATGCCGGGACCATTATCGGCTGGTCCGGCACCGCCGTGGCCCTCGCCGCCGGCTTCGCGAACCAAATGACGCTCGCCCCGGGTGGCGTGATTGACGGAATCGTCGATGGCGGGAATGAACTCGGGGCGCTGACTTCCAGCACGCTTCATCTGGCCTCGGCCGCGTCGGCGGGCACGATCACGGCGCTCGGGACCCAGTTCATCAACTTCGCGCAGACGACGATCGCGGCGGGTGCGCAATGGGTGATGACCGGGGTCAACCAGGTCGGAGCGGCCGGGACGATCACCAACCTCGGCACGCTGACGCTCGACAACGCCTCCCTGACCGGGGGCGCGGACCTGATCAACAACGGGTTCATCATCCTCGATCCCAGCCTGATGGCGATCGGCGACCTGATCGGCACGGGCTTCGTCACCATCGACGCGGGCAGCACGCTGTCGGTCGGCGGGACGGCGGATGCCACGGCGACGGTCGACTTCATCGCCAGTTCGGGGATGCTGCAACTCGACGATCCGTTCGGCTTCGACGGCCTGATCGGAGGCTTCGCGCCGGGCATCCTGATCGACCTGCCGGATGCGATGATCGCCGAGTCCGGCACGATCCTGGCCGGCAACACCCTGCAAGTCGTGATCGCGGGTGGGGGTACGCTGGACCTGCGGCTCGACCCGACCGAGGACTTCCAGTTCCAGACCGTCCTCGTGAATGGGGATGAGATTTCGATCTCGCCGCCCTGCTTCCGTGCCGGAACGCTGATCGAGACGACGCGCGGTCCGATCCCGGTGGAGGCGCTGGTGGAGGGCGACGTGGTCCTGACCGCCGGTCCGGGCGGGGCGGGCACCCAGGCGGTGACCTGGATCGGGCATCGCCGGGTGGATTGTGTGCGCCATCCGGATCCCGAAAAGGTCTGGCCGGTGCGAGTGAAGGCGGGGGCGTTTGCGTCCGAGGTGCCGGCGCGGGATCTGTGGCTGAGCCCGGATCACGCGGTGTATGCCGATGGTGTGCTGGTGCCGGTGAAGCATCTGGTCGATGGCGAGGCGATCGCGGCCGAACCGGTGGCGGAGGTCACCTACTACCACGTCGAACTCGCCCGCCACGACGTGCTGCTGGCCGAGGGACTCCCCTGCGAGTCCTATCTGGACAGTGGCGACCGGGCGAACTTCGACAATGGCGGGGCGGTGATCCGGCTGCATCCGGATTTCGCCCGCGGCATCTGGGAGGCCGAGGGCTGCGCGCCGCTGCATGTCACCGGGCCTGTGCTGGAGGCGATCCGCGCCCGGCTGCGGGTCCGGCCGGCGAAGCGGGGCCGGTCACGCCGCGCGGGGTGACCGGCGGGTCCCCTCGTCACCGGCTGGGTGACCAAAGCGCCCGTCACCAGGGCGTGCGACCAGGACGCCCGTCGCTCGGTAGCTGACAAACACCCCGTCACTTGGCGGGTGGCAGGGTCCGCAGGTAGGTGACCAGCGCGTTCATGTCGCGGTCGTTGATGTGCTGGTACCAGGCGAAGGCCATCAGCGGGACCAGGCGCCTGCCATCGGGGCGGATGCCCTCGCGGATGGCCTTGGCGACCTGCGCGTCGGTCCATTTTGCCATGCCGTCCGGGTTGGCCGCGGTCAGGTTCGCGGTCACCACCGTTCCGCCATTCGGCAGGCCGATCTCCAGCCCGCCGGCGCCCAGGCGGGTCATGTCATGCCGCCCGCGCACCATCGGCGTGTGGCAGTCCAGGCAATGGCCGATATCGGACAGGTATCGCCCATAGGCGAGCGTATTCCCCATCGGCGGCGACGGCACGCGGGTCACGGTCGGACCATAGGTCGGGGGCAACGGGATGCGGTAGGTCGAGGCCTCGACCTTGTTCGACACAGGCTTCAGGGCACGCAGATAGGCCACGATCGCCTTGGCATCGGCGTCCGACATGCGGCGGTAGTTCTCGAATGGCATCGGCGGGCCGAGCACGCGGCCATCGGGGCGGCGGCCGTTGCGGATGGCGTCGATGATCTCCTGGTCGGTCCAGGCGCCGATGCCGGTTTCCTTGTCGGGCGTGAGGTTGGAGGCCACGGCGCGGAACACGGGTGCGTCGATGGCGAAGCCGCCGGCCATCTCCATGCCGGGGATCGGGGCGCCGTCCGGGCCCTTGGGCGTGTGGCAGTTGCCGCAGGCGACGATGCCCTGCATCAGATAGGTGCCGCGTTCCAGCGGCGTTTCGGCCCCCGCGGCGGGCGCGGCCAGGATCAGGCCCAGCATCAGCATGCGGGCCACGGATTTGATTTTCATTGTACTCCCCCGAGTGTTGAGTCTTTCCCTATCTGGCCTTGATCGGCCGGTTGCCGTGGCTGGTCTGCGGCACGCCGCGGTTCAGCGACAGGTGGGTATGCACGCCCAGCCAGCCCTCGGGCCCCTTGTGGAACACCATGGTGGCGCGTCCGGGCCGGTCGAACGGGGCGCCGTCCGGATGGTAGCCGGTGCTGGTCCAGGGGGCGATGACGACGGCCATCGTCTCGTCGGCCGAGGCCAGGACATGGATCCCCGCCGCCACGAAGCGGAAATCGGCGGTGCGTGGCCAGACATTGTCCCATTGCGCGTTGATCCAGGCCTCCCGGTCCGGCAGCACATCGGTATGGGTGCCGAAGGCCAGGATGTGCGGGTGGAACAGCGGGCGGGCGGCGGCGTAGTCGACCTCCCGCACATGGGAGGCGAAGGTTTCCAGCCAGTCGACGAAGAAGGCGCGCAGGGCGGGGGAGGCCTCGGGCAGGCTGGTCATCGTCGGTTCCTTCCTATTCCGCCGCCGCCATGGCGGATCGGCGGCGGGAGCGCCAGTCGCTGGTCAGGCCCATGATGGCGGTCAGCACCATGAAGATGACCGAGGAGTAGAAGACCCAGCGCGGCATGTTGTGGTCCATGATCCAGCCGCCCAGCAGCGGGCCGAAGATGCCGCCGATGTTGAAGCCGGTGGTCACGATGCCGAAGACCCGGCCGAAGGCGCCGGGCGGGGAGGCGGCGCGGACCAGCATGTCGCGCGATGGGGAGATCATGCCGGACAGGAACCCCGCCCCCGCCATCACAACGGCGAGCAGAATGGGGCCGAGGTCGACGGTGCCGACCAGCAGGATCAGCACGGCCGCCCCACCGAAGCCGAAGCCCGCGACGTCGCCGTGCCGCTTGGTGGCGTCCGCGATGAAGCCGCCGGCCAGAACGCCTACCGCCGAGGCGACCAGCAGGCAGGTCAGCGCGACGTTCGCCGCCGACAGGGTCATGCCATAGACCTGCGTCAGCGCGACGGCCGAGTAGTTGGTGAGCGCGCCGCTGGACAGCGCCAGCAGCGTGAAGAAGCCGATCAGGCTGATGACGGCGGGCGACATCAGGGTTCTCAGCGGGATATTGGCGGCGCTGGCGGGGGTTTTCGCCGCCGCCGCCTTGTCCATCCAGCCCGCGGCCATCAGAGGGATGGCAACGATGATCCCCAGCGCGCCGGCCGCCATGATGGCGGCGTTCAGCCCCCAGGCATGCGCCATCCCCAGCATCATCAGCGGCGCCACCGCCCCGCCGATGAAGCCCGAGAAGGTGTGGAACGAAAAGGCGCGCCCCAGCCGCGAAGGCTCGATGACCGAGCCGAGGATGGAATAATCGGCCGGATGATACACACCATTGGCGATGCCGAGCATCACCGAGGCGACGAGGAGCCAGGCGTAGTTCGGCATCAGCCCGACCGAGACATAGGCGACCCCGCCCAGTACCAGCCCGGCCACCAGCACGATCCGCGCGCCGAATTTGTCCACCGCATAGCCCATCGGCGTCTGCACGATGCCGCTGACCACGTTGAACAGGGTCAGCGCCAGGCCAAGCTCCACATAGCCGACGCCCAGGGCTTCCTTGAGCATAGGGAACAGGGGCACCAGGACCAGATAGTAGTAATGGCTGACTAGGTGCGCGGCGCAGATCAGGCCCAGGGCCTGGCGTTCGGCGCCGCGTTCGGTGCGGGGGGCGAACATGGCTTAGGTGAAGGCCTTGCGGATGCGGGCCCAGTCCTCGATCGCGCGTTCCTCGCCGGGGACGATCGGCATGACGAACTGGCTCCAGCCGGCATCACGCAGGGCCTCGATGCGTTGCTTCAGTTCCTGTTCCGTGGCCGTGAAGGTGGTGCGGCGGATCAGTTCGGCGTCGACGAACTGCTTCTCCTCGGGCTTCACGAACAGGAAGTGGCCGCGGTGGTTGTTCAGGTAGCGGGCGTCGGCGGGTTCGAAGCCGCGGGCCATGTTGACGTAGCCGTCGATGCTCTTCTGCGTGGAGGGCGGGACGGGGGAGGTGTTCTTCCACCCGTTCATGTCGAGGTCGGCGGCGCGGTGCAGCAGCACGGCGGCGCGAGGGCCGGCCTGGCGCATGGCGCGCGGGCTGTCCGCGGGCTCCCCCGGTTCCAGCACGCAGCCGCAGACCCAGGCGGTGGTGTAGAGGTCGGCGGTTGACCGCCCGGCCTCGGTCCAGTCCTTCCGCATGCCCTCCAGCGCGTCGATCGCGCCGGGGATGTCCTGGATGAAGGTCTTCCAGGCGGCACCCATCTTCGCCACCAGCTTCTGCGACTTCGGCCCATAGGCGGATACGTGGAGCTTGATCGGGTCCTTCAGGTTGAACAGGCCCGCGTCGGGATTGAGGAAGCGGATTTTCCGCTGCTTGCCCTCGATCTCGGTTTCCAGCGTTTCCTCATTCAGCAGGCCGTAGACGACGCGGATATACTCCTCCATGTCCGCCAGCTTCATCGCGTTCAGGCCCATCGCGCGCCGGGCGGAAAAGCCGGTGCCGACGCCGAAATCCAGCCGTCCGGGGGCGAGGCCGTTCAGCGTCGCGAAGGCGTTCGCGGTGACGGCGGCGATGCGGTTGGACGGGACCAGCACGCCGGTGCCCAGGCGGATCTTCGACGTCTTCATCGCCGCCGCACCCATGGCGACGAAGCAATCGGCCGTGATCATCTGGGTATCGTAGAACCAGGCGTGGGAAAAGCCGAGTTCCTCGGCGCGTTGGGCGAGTTTCCAGGAGTCGCTGGTTGTCGCGATGCCGATGCCGAATTCCATGGCGGTGCCCCTCGTTTGGACGTTCCCTATGGAGGCAGGCTATCGCGGGAAACGGGACGGGGGAAGCGGGCGTCAGAAGCGCGGGCTTCTGATCCGCAGCAGCACCACGGCCATGCGCGTCAGGAACGCGCCCAGCACGGCGATGGCGACCGTGATCCGCAGCAGTTCGGGCCGTTCCTCCCGCGCCAGCCAATCCACCGTCATGGCCAGGGCGAAGCCCCAGATGACGCAGACCTCGGCATAGAAGGACGTGCGGAGCGCGGGGTTGCGGCTGTCGGCGCGCAGTACGTCGCGCAGGATGCCGCCGCCGGCCCCCGACAATGCGGCGAAAAGCGGTCCCCAGAGCCAGAGAGGTTCGGCCCAGTAGCGCACCGCGACCGCGACCCCGATCACGGAAAACGCGGCAAGGCCGAGGGCATCCGTTACCTCATGCATGTTCCGGAGCGACAGCAGCCGGCCCGCTTTCGCCTGCCCCCGTTCCCATTGCCGCAGTTGATTGGCCTGGTGGCCGAACAGGTCGAGCAGCCGGTAGAGCATGAACGACACGACGACGGTCGCGATCACCATCAGGATCGGCGCGGGGGAGGCCAGGATGCCGATCGGGCTGCGTCCCACCAGCAGGTCGCGCACCACGCCGCCGCCGACCGCGGGCAGGGCTGCCAGAACGAAGGCGCCAATCAATGAATATCCCTCCCGCCGAGCGATCAGAACGCCGGAGAGGGCGAAGGCGATGGTGCCGAGCGTGTCGAGGATGTGGAACCAGCTTGCCGCCGCCGCGAGCCGTAGCAGGATCGGCGTGGTGGACTGGGTGCGGAAATGTGCTTCGGTCCCGTCCGCCCGCAGGTCCAGGATCGCCTGGTTGATCCGCTTGACCATGTCCGGGTGAACGGTCGCGGCGCTGAAGCGGACATGGACGTCCAGCACCTCCACCGGCTTCGGTAGCATCACAAGACGAGCGGCGGCATGCTGGCGCTGGGCGATGGCTTCGAGCGCGATGAGACGGATGCCGAGGAAACCGTCGATCCGGCCCGCCAGCAGCGAGTCGAGATTGTCGAGCGCGCGGGTCTCGCGGACGATCAGATGCGCGAAGGCGGGGTCGCTCAGCAGGGCGGTGACCTCCGGCCCATGGCCCGTGTCGCGGTCGATCCCGATGCGAAGGCCGCGTTGCAGGGCGGCGCGCAGGGCCTCGATCCCGCCCCCGGCGATGCCCTTCACGGCGGAGGAGAGAAACAGCAGGTCGGTGCGCTGGCGATAGGGAATGGACAGCAGGACGGTGCCCGGGGCGGTGCCGGCGGCGATCTCGGGCAGGGAGAAATCAATGGCTCCGCGCGCCAGCCTCTCATCCTCGTGGGTGCCTTCGGTGGCGACCATCACGAAGCCGATGCCAAGGCGGGTGCCGATCGCGTCCAGCAGGCGCAGGTCAAAGCTGCGGCGGGTTTCGGGCGTGATGCCCGACGCGTCGAGCAGGCCGGACTCGTCGGGGGTCCAGGCGACGAACATCAGCGTGCGGTCGTGTGTGGGTTGGGCGGGCGCGGGCAGGGACCAAAGGAAAACCAGAACGATGCAGACGGCGATCCGGCGAAAGACGTGCATGGGTGGGGTCGCCTTGTCCGCGTGTCGTTGTCAGGCCGGGATTATTGGCCGGGGGGTCAATCGGCGGCAATGGCACGACCGAGTACGGACCCGATTGCACATGCCCACGCCCTCCGCGTAAGCTACCGATCAGTAGGAGGGACCGCCCATGGATCTTCGCTTTACCCCGGAAGAAATTGCCTTCCGCGAAGAAGTTCGCACGTTCATCAAGGAAAATCTGCCGGCCGACATCCATCACCGGATGAAGCTGGGCCATTCGCCGCGCAAGGAGGACACGGTCCGCTGGCAGCGAATCCTGGCCGCCAAGGGCTGGGCCGGGCTGTCATGGCCGAAGGAGCATGGCGGGACCGGCTGGAGCGCCATCCAGAAGATGATCTTCCTGGAGGAGAACCAGGCCGCACCGGCGCCGGAACTGTCATCGTTCAACATCACGATGATCGGCCCCGTGCTGATCCAGTTCGGCACCGAGGCACAGAAGAAGCGGTTCCTGCCGCGCGCGCTGACGATCGAGGATTGGTGGTGCCAGGGCTTCTCCGAGCCGGGTGCGGGTTCCGACCTCGCGTCGCTGAAGACAGCGGCCAAGCGTGAGGGCGACCAGTACATCGTCAACGGCCAGAAGATCTGGACGTCGACCGCGCATGTCGCTGACTGGTGCTTCCTGCTGGTTCGCACCGATGCCAATGCGCGCAAGCGCCAGGAGGGCATTTCCTTCCTGCTGCTCGACATGAAGACGCCGGGGATCACGGTGCGCCCGATCATCTCGATCGACGGCAGCCACCATTTGAACGAGGTGTTCTTCGACAACGTCACCGTGCCGGTGGAAAACCTGGTCCACCAGGAAAACCGCGGCTGGGACGTCGCCAAGTTCCTGCTCGGCAATGAACGCACGGGCATCGCGCGCCTGGGCAAGTCGCGGGAGCGTATGGACGCGTCGCTGGACATGGCCCGCAAGGTCAACCAGAGCGGCCGCCCGCTGGTGGAAGATTCCGATTTCCGCCGCCGCGTGGCGCAGATCCAGGTCGACATGAAGGCGCTGGAGATCACCCAGTACCGCGTGCTGTCCAAGCACGACAAGGCTGGCGGTGAAGGCAAGCCCGATCCGCTGTCCTCGGTGCTGAAGGTCAAGGGGACCGAGTTGCTGCAGGCGACCACGGAACTGGCGATCGACGTGTCCGGCCCGATGGCGACCCCGATCTGGGCGCAGGAGCTGGAGGCGATGAACCAGCCCGACGACCTGCTGGAAGGCTCCAGCGCCGGTGTCGGCAGCTACCTGTTCCTCCGCGCCTCCACGATCTACGGCGGCACGAATGAAATCCAGAAGAATATCCTGACGAAAGCGGTGCTGGGGCTGTAATGGATTTTGAACCTTCAGACGACCAACGGCTG